>DATNKA010000716.1:0-2897 GCA_035603655.1 Candidatus Acidiferrales bacterium
GTATAGCTCAGAACCAGCCTCGGGTGCTTAAGGCCGGCTACGGTTGGAGCCCGTCCGCCATCCACTTAGTGAAAGTTCAATGCGAGATAGCTGCCAGGGCCCCTCTCCTTTCGGTGGCGGGGGCGGCATTACAAGCGCCGATTCCAGGAATGCGATCATAGATGGCCCCAGCGTGCTTTTTGACGTCATCGTAACTTCCCAGGTTGAACGCCTTGCTCATGCCTTGAATATCTCGCTCCGTAAATAGCGGCCTGATGTCCGCTCGAAAGCTCGTCGTTTTCGTCATCGCGCCTCTCAGCTATTGGGTTCATTTGGCCACAACAAAATGGGCCGCGCAATTGGACGATGGTATTGCCCATACTTTCGTCTCGACTGCAATGTCCTCATCGCTGAAGTGTCGGATACTGGATACGAGATGTCGTCGACAAGGCGCTGTTATGCCACCGGAAAGCCCCCCTTCATTGCGCTCCTTGCCGTTCGAGCGTGAAGAATGCCGCCTGGTAGTCACCACGTAGAGAGACGCTGACTCCATGGTGCATCCAGTAGTCTCCGCTGGCTTTCTGTACCGTACCATCAGCGAGCGTGCCTTCCTCGACATTAAGACCGTACACAACCTCCCGATCAAGCCCGCGCATATAGAGCCGCGGATAGTGCTGTCCTTGCTGACTGGAATGCAGGAAGGCGAAGACGGCCACCTCATGACCATCGCGCGCCACCGATTCGGTCGCGGAATATTCGCTGCCCGCACCCGGCGAGAGCAGCCGGTAAAGAGCGCCCTCCTGCACAGTTGCACGCACGGCCTTGTATTCGGCAATGAGCCTTTTCGCGGCCGCGAAATCTTCGGGGGTCCATCTGTTCAAGTCAGCGCCGACGCCAAGGCTGCCCTGCATCGAGGAAAGAAATCGATATTCAAGCGAGGTGGAGCGGCCATTCATCCAGTTTGGAGAATCCGTCACCCATGACATCATCACGCCAGGGGCATAGGCGTAAGTGAAGCCGTCCTGAATGCTGAGGCGGTCGAAAGGGTCTGTGTTGTCGGATGGCCAAACCTCATCGGTCAGTCGCAGGATGCCGAGATCGACGCGCGCTCCGCCGCCGGAGCAGGACTCGATCTCCACGTGCGGGTGCCTCCTGCGCAGCTCAGCGAGAATGTTGTAGAGGTTCTGCACATATTTGACGTAGACTTCCTTCTGCTTTTCAGGCGCGGCGGCCGGCCATCCCGGTTCCGACCAATTGCGGTTGTAGTCCCACTTCAGAAATGCAATGTCATTCTCGCTGAGTAACCGATCGAGAAAGGCATACACGTAGGCTTTGACATCTTCGCGCGCGAGGTTCAAGACAAGCTGATTACGGCCCTTAGTCTGTGGGCGATCGGTAAAGTTCAACACCCAGTCCGGATGCTTCCGATACAGATCGCTGTCCGGATTCACCATCTCCGGCTCGACCCACAACCCGAAGTCCATGCCCAGCGCACGCACTTTGTCGATCAAGGGCTTCAAGCCGCGCGGAAACTTTTGTAGATTCACATACCAGTCGCCCAGCCCGGCATGGTCGTCTCTTCTCTGACCAAACCAGCTGTCATCCATTACGAAGCGCTCGACTCCAATGCTCGCAGCCTTCTCCGCCAAGGCTTCTTGTCCAACTTCGTTGACATCGAAGCCCGTTGCCTCCCAAGAGTTATAGAGGATGGGCCGAAGTCGACGATGCGGAGCCTGGGGAACAATCGAATCGAGCTCGAGTCGGTGCAGGAGCCGCGCCGCGCCGCCGACACCCTCATGGGAATATCCACCGTAAAACTCAGGCGTCTCCAGAGATTCACCAGGGGCAAGGACATAGGAGAAATCAAACGGTGTATATCCGCCTGTTATGCGCACGCGGTTTTGCCAGTCCGTTTCGACGTTGATCTGCCAGGAGCCGCTCCACCCTAGGGCGCCAAACCAAACATCCCCGACATCCTGATCGGGTTGACTGGATCCTTCGATCGCAAACCATGGGTTTACCTCGTCACCGGTAGAGCCACGGCGACTCTCGAGGACGATCTTTCCGGGATGCAGCGGCTCCTGCTGCAGATTCCATTCTCCCGCCCATCGACCGGTGAGGTAGCGCAGCTGGTAGTTATTGCCTGGGCCCAGGTTCCACGTCGCTGCAAAAACCTGTTCGATGGTGAACGGCAGCTTGGTTCGGTTCTCAATACGAGCCGAGCGCGCGAGCACGCCGGTTTCCTCGTCCATCCGGTAGATCAGATCGACGAACACATCGCGGCTGATGTCTTTGAGCGAGACGGTCAAGGTGTTGTGCTGAATCGCGTGTGATACGTAGTGCAGGACCAGATCGCGATTGCCATCCGGAAACGTGATTTTCAAATTGGGCGCGACTACCAAACCACCACCCCAGCCCGTGAACTCCTGTGGAGTGGCGTTCACCGGCAGATCAAAGGCCGAAGCCCCTCCATCGGCACGTGCTGGCGGAATGGGATCTGCAGGTTGCAGGCGCTGCCCCCAATAGAGGGCCTGTACTTCACCATTCTGATTCACACCGAACACGTACGAGACACCGGCTCCATCTATGCGGAAGGTGTGTGCTGTCTCGTCACAGAGAATCCGCGCCGGGGCGACTCCAGCGGACTGGCCCAGCGCTGAAGATACAAACCCGCTCAGACAAACATAGAAGGCGACCGCCAGGGAGGTCCCGAAAGGGCGGCAGAGTGCAGGCTCAAAGATCCGTTCAGATCGCATGAAATCTCTTTTGCGCATTTGATCCCTCCGAGAGTGGTCCGTACCGGTCACCCCGCCTCGAGCTCTCGAAACATCGCGACGGGAATTGCGTGTTCCGTTCCCTGGCGCAAATGCACGTTCGCCGTCCGGGATCGATATCGGATAGCTCGGTCAGTCTCACGG
>DATNKA010000717.1:0-10186 GCA_035603655.1 Candidatus Acidiferrales bacterium
GACGCCGTGGGCGGCTACAACGTCAACTCTATTGTGTTGGAAGTCCCCATCACGATGCTAACCGTGGACGGCCAGATCCACCCTGCGGGCCACAAGCAAGCTGTCATCGGAACCTATGGCAGCACGGCACGCCATCAAATCACGGTGCGGCGCTCGCCGAATCCGGACGAAAACTTCGGCCCACTTCAGCAGGTGAACCGTGAAGGCAATCCGTTGATTAACGAGGCGGTCATCGGCACTGGCTTTAAGGACCGTTTCAGCATGGATTTTCCGATTCACGACTCACAATTCGCGAACTTCGTTCTGAATCCAGTGGCGGCAGGCGTATTAAGCTCCTTGGGGGTTCCGGTTCCACCCAATCCTCGCAAGGACTTGCTGCTTCTGGTGCAGTACGAGGCTCCCATTTGTCCGGGGTGCGGCCTAAGCGATGCGGGACCGGTAGCTGACCTTCTGCGACTCAATACGGGCATTCCACCAACTCCCGTCGGCAGTCAGAAGCGGCTCGGCTTCATCGCCGGCGACGTGGCTGGCTATCCCAACGGACGCAGACCGATAGACGATGTTTTTGACATCTCGCTCCGAGCTATCGAAGGCATCCTCGTGGATTCCACGAAGTTCGGGTTGGCGCTCGGAGATGGCGTAAACACAAAAACCGAGGGCTTCAACAATTCGTTCCCCTATGTAATGCCGGCTAACAGTGGACGCAACAGCGCCCATACTGGACCCGGACAAGCAGGCTGCACCGGACAACCCGGCGGCATCTGCCCCGTGAACTAGCCAACCCTGGTGGCCGTCGTGCACGCGGCGGCCACGATTTTCTCTTCAAATTCGAAAATGAGGCATGTTATGAAAAGAATTATTTCGCTACTGTGCGTGATGATGGTCGCTAGGTTCGCCGCCGCGCAAAGCATAACCGGTCCCGCAATTACGGACCTTTCACCGGCGGCGCAAAGTATCGCAGCAGCCAGCAAAGTTATCAGGGATAAGCCGACGGAATGCACGGGCTACAACCTGCTCGCGACGGCGCTGGTTCGTCGCGCCCAGGAGACTGCCGATGTTAGCTTCTATACTCAAGCTGAAAGCGCGGTAGAGAAATCATTGGAAATAGCTCCGAACAATTTCGACGCCGCAAAAATACGAGTCTCGATCCTGCTCGGCGAACATGAATATCCTGCCGCGCTGGAGGCTGCCAAGATGCTGAACAAGAGAGTTCCTGATGATGTCATCGTCTACGGCCTGTTGACCGATGCGGACGTAGAACTGGGCAATTACAGCGATGCGGAGACCGCTGCACAGTGGATGCTCAATCTTCGCCCCGGCAATCTACCTGCCCTGACTCGGGCAGCCCATTTGCGCGAGCTATTCGGGGATACGGAGGGTGCTTATGAACTGATGGAGTTGGCTTATCAGTCGACAGCCCCGACCGAAACTTTAGAACGTGTATCGATACTCACGCAGATGGGCCATCTTCGGTTGGCTTCCGGCAGCGCCGACGCGGCGGAAAAACTCATCCAGCAGGCGTTGAGAGATTTTCCAAAATATCCCTCAGCCCTGGAAAATCTAGGTCAGGTTCGCGTCACGCAGAAGCGTTACGCGGACGCGGTGGTCCTCTTCCAGCAAAGCGATCAGGGCGGAACGCATGCCGAACATCTCTATGATCTGGCCGAGACCCTGCAGTTAGCGGGCCGCGACACCGAAGCCAAGCAGGCATTTGCTGACTTCGAAACCAAATCACTGGCAGAGTTCGTGCGCAAGTATAATTCCAACCGCGAACTAATCTTCTACTATGCAGATCACGCACGTCAGCCCGCCAAGGCTCTGGAGGTGGCAAAGCAGGAGTATGCCTGGCGTCATGACGTATACACACTCGACGCCTACGCCTGGGCGCTACACGTCAACGGTCAGGACGTGGAGGCTCGCAAGCAGATCGAGGCCGCCCTGGCGGTCGGAATCCGCGATTCGAAAATCTTTGCGCATGCCGGCGAGATCGCTCTGAAGCTGCACGACCGGGCCGCGGCGGAGAACTATTTACAGGAAGCGGTGGCGCTGCACGCGATCGGATCGGAACATGCGCAGCTTGTCCTGGCCCGACTCTCAGCGCCGAGCGCCCCACGTTAGGATCGGCGACCAATGCTCTCACACTGGAAAAACCTTGCAATTCTAGTTGTGTGGCTGACTGGGCTCTCTCTTCCTCTTGCGTCCCAGGAGATTGGGTTGAGGGGCCAAGTCACCGACCCTCAGGGGAATGGACTGTCCAACGCCTCGGTTCAGCTCGTCCGTCACGATTCCGGGTTAAAAGGTCAAGCTTTGCGCCAAACTACTTCCGGGCCCGACGGTCGATTTGAAATCAAGGCAACGTCCGCCGGTCAATTCGACATCAGGGTTGATGCCGAGGGATTCAGACAGATTATCGTGACCCAGAGCATTCATCCGAGCGGAAATCCTGAGATCACAATCCGAATGGGCCAGATTTCCTCCCGCGTGGAGACCGTGACCGTTACTGCCGATGTAGACTGCAGGGACGTGCTCTCCCCCGATCCCGCTGAGAAAGTGTTTGTTCGCGAGGACTTGCTGGACGCGAATCCCGGACGCCCCGGCGCACCCGTGTCGATTCCCGGATACCCGATTGAAACCGCCTCCAGCGGGATCAAAGCGCCACAATACTTTGCGCCGGGTGTTGCGGGAGATCACGGCGAACCCATTGCGCAATACATCGGCGTGGGCGGCTATCTCGTGCCTAACAATCTGTCGGCCAATGCCCATGGCAACGGCTATTCCGATCCGAATATATTTATTCCGGAGGTTCTGGAAAGCGTCCAGGTTGATGGCGGAGCGTTCAATGTTCGGGAAGGAAACCATTCCGTCAATCTGGCGGCGACGTATGGACTGCGGTCTCGCCTCGATCCGTTCATCACCGTAACCGGAGACTATCGGGACATTGATGTTGTGGCGGGACTAAGCCCCACTCCCGAATCGTGGGTGGCGTTCTCAGCCTCCTATGGCAATGGATTTCTGGATCGGCTCGAACACCGGCAACAGAACAAATTCAATGGCGAGCGAGAGTTTCACTTCGGCGACCATCGGCTCACGCTGTTTGGAGTTGGATACTACGGTTTTTCCTACGTTCCGGGACTGGTACCTCTCTTTGCATTGAATTCCGCTGATACTAACTTCTTCAATTACGGCGACACGATCGACCCGCGGCAGAAAGACCAGACCCACACAGCACTCGTAGCCATGAACGACGTGTGGCAACTCGGCCGAGGCCAGGAACTGGAGCTCTCCGGGTTTTTTCGCACTTACAATCTTTCCCTGTTTTCGGACTTCGGACAGGGCCTGATCCGCCAGAGCGAGTTTCGCACCGTCGCCGGCGGCAGCGCGAGTTATGTGAACAAGATTGCCGAGTATTTTTCCTTGCTCGGAGGGCTCGACTACGAGCGCGAAGCGCCGCGACGCGATGATTTGGACCACTACGGATTCTTGAATCCCACCACTCCTGCCTATTACGGCCCGTTCACTCCCGTCGACGGAAATAACCTCACTATCGGATCGGTCACACCTTACATTGCTGCCGAAGGTGGTTTGTCCCCCTATGGTCGCTACTATCTCGGCTGGCGCCGCGACGAAATTAATTTCGATAACGACAATGTGTTGCGGTCCCAGAACTCGTTTCAAAAGTGGGTGGGCGTGAACTCGCCAAAGGCTACGGTTTCCTTCCTCCCCAAGCAATCGTGGTATGTTCCGCTCTTTTCTCTCAGCTTCGGCCAGGCGTTCTTCACGGAAGACCCGCGGATCGGGACTGGAACTACTGTGGGAACGCCGGTGGCGACGTCGCACTCCTATCAGCTTGTCACCAGCAGGACTATTCACAAAACCGACCTGCGACTCACTCTTGGCCACGTTACCAGCAGCGCGCAACTGGCAAAAATTGACCCTGACACCGGGCTGCAGTTCAACCAAGGGCCCAGTCGCCTTCGCTTTATGTCTTTCACGATGCGGCAAAACTTCAGCTATGGATCAGTTCTGGCAACCTTTTCGAAGGCAGACGCTCGTGACCTGGACTCGGGAGAGCCGACTCCGGAGGCGCCACGAACGATCTTTGATCTGCTGGGAACGATTCAGAAGCTTCCCTTTCGTCTGCAAGCGCGAGGGGAGTTCGAATACGTAGGCGCGAAACCGTTAGGCACTGGATGCCTGCCCAACTTGGTTGCGGAGTGCATCGGAACTCCAGTGAAGGAGTTTCGCGGCGCTGTGGTTCGCCCTTTCATGAATGGACGCCTGGATGCCGGCGTGAACTTCCTGATCGCACGCGGCTACACCGGGCAGACAACGGAAAACTTCTATCCCTCCGATGTTCAGGAAGTTGTAGGAGTGCGCATACCCTCCTATGCAAGCGTGTCTTTCACCTACCGGTTTGGCCGCTCCGTCAGCCCCTGACTATCACGTCCGCACGGCCGAACCGTCCGAGCGATTCGTCGACACCCACAAGAAAAGTGGACCCCCTTGTCGTCTGGCAAGGAGAGTGCAATTCCAGCAGCATTGTTTCGACAGTGTTCGTCTCCCAGACGCCGTCGGCGGGCCGGACCAAGCAATGATTGGAACTGGGGCGAAAGAGCATCAAATCGAGGGCAAGACAAGGCTGTGAGCACGCTGTGGCGGCTCCGAACCAGTTTCAAATTTTATTGAATAACAAGACCTTATGCAGTTTGCTGTCAGGTAGATCACCTGGGTTGGGAACATGTCCGCCTAGGCCGGACTCCCCGCTAGCTCGACAAAGGCAAAGCACAACCATGTTCTGTGCGGTCAAGAATCAGGTACTCTCGCGACTTTTTGTTTCATTTTCTTCATTCGGGCAGTGAACGTCGTCGGCCGGCGGACTATCGGCCTTAGCTCCGATGAACTCGTTTCCAATTCGCCGGGGTTGTACCCGTCACACGACGAAACGTTTTGGTGAAGTGGCTTTGATCGGCAAAACCGTTCTGTATAGCGACGTCGGCGAGAGAGTCACTGCCGTTCAATAGCATTTCCTGTGCTCTCTTCACGCGATTGTGGAGGCACCATTGATAAGGCGGAAGCCCCGTCGAAACCTTGAAAGCACGCGCAAATTGGGATTGGGAGAGACCTGCCAGTTGGGCCAGTTCGTCCAGGCCAATATCCTCAGTGAGATGTGCTTCGAGGAATTCCAGAACACCTCTTAGCTGCCATCGCGCAAGCCCACTATTGACAGCCCGATTTGAGGCTTCAGGGGAAGCAAACAGCGCCGCCATCAGCGCCATAGTGAGACTCTCTCCATACATCCGATTCTCGGGGAGACTGCTGATACATTCTTCGGCGAGCAACGCAGCACATTTCGTCACTCTCTCGTCGTACAGCATCAATACTGGAGCCGTCGCCTTAGAGTAGCTCAGATCCTCTCCGAGGACCTTGGGCAACGTATCCAAGTCAAAGTGAAGGCGAAGGTCACGAGTCGATTTGATGCTGTCCGAGTAGCCCCAAATTGACATATCCGGCGGGATAAACACAGTATGTCCGGCGTCGTAGCGGCACCGTGGCGTTGGCCGATTCACATTTAGCCTGGGCTCGCAGTACCCGCCGGTCTGTTCGAGCAGGATAGCGACGGTCGTCTGTCTAGAGGATATGTCGTGCCACACTCGACCGGGATTTAGATGCTGGACAACGTGACGAACCGTGATTTTGCTCCAGCACCGCGATCGATGCTCGACCAGGTTGATGCCATGTGGCGAACGAAAATCGAATGGTTCCGGCCTGTTCATATGGCTAACAATTGATGCCACAAAATCGGAAAAAGCTTCAACCCTGATTTTAGACTAATGATCCCGCCAGACGGCCCCCCACAGGGCCGCGCCCCCTCTCGCCGGCGCGACCCGCCAACGGCAAGATTGGAACAAGATTGCGGAAAAGTGACAAGAAGGCAACGGGGGCTCTAGTGGATGCTCAAGAGGAGTCTTGTCCGCGTGGATATGGGCGCTTTCGACTCACGCAGCTTGCCGTCGTTCAACGCAATTCAACAACCCTTGAAGGGGTTTCATTCATGGCGACAACATCATTAGGGATCCACTACTACATCAAGGACGGGCACCGGGACACCGTACTTTCGAAGCTCAAAGGCGTGATTGACCTTTGCGCAAAAGAGCCCGAATTTATCAACGCAATCATCTCCGAGTCGCCTGAACGCCCGAACCAGTTCGCTTTGCTGGAATTGTGGCGTGGCACGCGCGCCGATTTCGATGCGGTACAGGGCATCAAGCCATATCGCAAAGCATATCTTGCAGACGTGAAGCCGTACCTCGAAAAGGTGGAGGTTGAATGGAACACTCCCATCGCGGAATGGGGTTCGCGTCTGTCAGGCCTTAACGGCGCTTAGGCAAAAGTATGGCTCTGGCGAGTGGCACAACAGATGATCGATACAGGCCAACGCGGCGGGACGTTGTGACCGCCCTTGCCGCTACAACACTTTCGATGATTCCCGTCCCATTATCGGGGCTCATCCACGAACAACGAAAGGGAGACGTCCTCATGGCACAAACAGTCGAAAAATTGCTACGCGAAAACATCCATGGAGTCTTTAGCGAACCCGACACCAAGAAGCGTCATAACAACATCGCAAGACTGTGGGCTGAAGATGGTGTGTTCATCGATCACAACGCCCGGTATGAAGGGCATTCAGGTATTGCCCTTGCGGCCGATGGGCTTGCCAAAAAGTTCCCCAACTTCGTCTTTACCGAGCGGAGCAAAATTATGGCATATCACGGCGTCGGCAAGCTCGATTGGGGATTCGGTCCCGATGGAGCTGAACCCGTCATCACTGGCAGCGACGTGCTCGTGATGAAGGGTGACAAGATTGGCGCACTTTACACATTCGTCGATCCACCAAAGAAATAGTCGGATCAAAACCTTTGATCTTAGTAATCGCTTCACGACGAAATGGAGAACGAATGAAAACAAGGGCGATGATTGCGCGCATACGGCTGGGCTTACTGTCCTAGTCTTCGGACTGAACGGCTTCTTCCAGTTCATCAACCTGCCGCCGCCGTCCGGAGTTACACTGCAGTTTCTTTTGCTCGGCCCGTTTTGTTCCAAGAGCAATATGTGACAAGATGCGATTCGCATCGCCAAAGTAGCCTGTCGTCGCAGGTCAGACTGGCCTTTACCATCTGAGCGTTGTCTCGCGGTAAAGGCGGTACTGCGGTCATCGCTGTGGCGCTGAACTGATGTAGTCACGACGTCTGACCGCGCAGGGAGGGACACACTGTGAGTTCATTGAAAACCGGCATGAATGCGCTCCTGATGCCGGAAGAGAGCGTCTGGGTATTGATTGATCATCAGCCGTTTCAGTTTGCGAATCTCAACAGCCACGAGCCGACGATGATCGTCAACAACGTCATCGGCTTGGCTAAGACCGCGAAAGCCTTCGGTGTGCCTGTGATCCTGACAACCGTCGTTGCGGCGCGGGGTGGCAAGATTATCAAGGGGAATTCAGGATCTCTTTCCCAACAATGAAGTTATCGATCGAACATTCATCAATACATGGCAAGACGAGAGGGTCGTGACCGCGGTCAAGGCCACGAAGCGCAAGAAGTTGGTCCTCGCCTCGTTGTGGACGGAGATGTGTCTTGCAATGCCGGCGATCCAGGCTCAAGGAGAGGGATTTGAGGTCTGTGTTGTGACTGATGCTGGGGGAGGAGTCTCGCCGGAAGCGCACGATATGGCGGTGCGCAGAATGGTTCAGGCTGGCATTGTGCCCAGCACCTGGATGGCTCTGTTAGGGGAGTGGCAGCGTGATTGGGCGCGCGAGAAGACTCTGCCGGATCTCGCTAATTTGCTTCTCGATCATGGTGGCGCCACGGGTGTGGCCTATGCTTGGGAATTGCAGCTTCTCGCTGAGAACAAGCAACCGGGCTTTTGATTTTTTTGGGGAGTCGGTTTGCCAGGCAGGAGAGGGGTTCGATGCGATCTCCTGCCAGGTTTGTCTCTGACGCTCTATCTAAGTCCATTCCTTGAGGCTGTTTACGGATTGGTCCCTCGTCGCGTTTCGTGGTATTGGATAGACAATCAGGTGCGCACAGCAATTCATTAACTCCACTGGGACGACAGGTACTAGCGTGAATTGGCTTGGAGGTCAATTGGGGCGTTCGCATTCAAGGCAACGCGTTTTTTTGGAGGACGCTTCAACGCCAGCGAGACGGGCTCGCTCTCTGTTGATATTGGGGTTCTGCTTATTTATCACGGGGGTGCTGAAGGCACAGACACCGGACCCATCGCCCACGGATGCTCCACAACCAGGGGTACGGCCGCCGCTCAGCCCTTTTCCCAGGTATGAAGACTGGAGCTTTCTGCGCGACCCGGCCAAACGAGTTGATCCTTACGACCGATTGAAATTCATTCCACTGCACGAATCGGGAACAATCTACCTCACCCTCGGCCTCGAGGACCGCACGGAGTTTCAATATCTCAACAGCAATGACTGGGGCGCGGGCCCGCAAGATCACAGCGGTTACCTTCTTGAACGGTTTATGCCCGACGTCGACCTCCACCTCGGAGATCATGCGCGCGTCTTTATTACGCTGGCATTTGACGAGGTCGGCGGGAAAAAGGCCGGACCCCGTCCGGGGATCGACAAAGATGAGGCCGACGGACACGAAGGTTTCGTCGAGTTCGGCGGCAATCTGCACGACCCGCACCCCGGATGGGACGTCATTTTTGGACGCCAAGAAATTGTCCTCGGAACAGGGCGCCTGCTCGATGATAACGAGGGAGTGAACGTAAGAAGCGCCTTCGATGGCGTCCGCCTCGGGTATGACAAACCTAAGGGTCGCATCGATCTCATCGCTGCCAAACCGGTAGAAATCAATCCAGGCGCGTGGGACGACATACCCAATCCAGCGATCACTCTGTCCGGTCTGTACGCCTCGAATGTGCGCTGGAGCTCGCAATTCATGACAGATGTCTACTTTCTTGACTACGATGCGAAGTCCGCGACCTACGGCAACCAAACCGCACGAGAGCAGCGACGGATGGTTGGCGGCCGCTACTTCAATCGCCTGCCTGGCGAACCTCCGCGGGCTGGATTCGATTACAACATTGAGACCGGATTCCAGTGGGGCACATTCGGGAATCGTGAAATCCGCGCCTGGGGCGCCGGAGGGAATTTCGGGTGGACGTTTCCCGGCCCAGTGTGGCGCGTGCGTTTCGGCCTGCAGACGGATGCAATCAGCGGAGACGACGGACACCCGGGGACACTCGGGACGTTGAACGCTTTTTTCCCGCGAGGAGCGTATTTCGGTCCGAAGTTCGCGCTGATCGGCCCGGCAAATTTGTTGTCCGTTCAACCCCAGTTCGTGTTCCATCCCTTGCTGAACGTAACCGCATGTCTCGAGTGGATCTGGTTCTGGCGTGAAAGCACGAAAGACGCGCTGTACAGCTTTGAGAACGTGCCACTACGACCGGCAAACCTAAGCAGCGCGCGCTACATCGGCAGCCAACCCAATCTCGAGATTCGCTGGGCCATCAGCGAGCATTTCCTTGCAGCACTGAATCTCGCTGGTTCCATGACAGGGACGTTTTTGAAGCAGTCTCCTCCGTCGAATGCAATTGTGTTCGTCAATGTTGGTCTTACCTATCGGTTTTGATCCTGTCGGGGAATTTCAGCGTCCGCCCGATGGGGGTAGAGTTTCACCAAAGCACGACGACAACCCGTCCCCGCACTGAAGACGGTGAACAAAGAAGCAACGCCGTCATGGCAACCGGATCGAAGGGCCCGGTACAACTTCGATACAACTGAGGGAGAGAAAGAATGGCATTCTGGTTCCTAAGCGACACCAGATGAAGCACCTGGATTTTTTGATTCCGGAGCAGGGGATCAAGTCTTTAGAAAAACGGCGTTGGCGATGTCCGGAGTTGGATAACACACGAAGTAACAACCGTGCCTGTGATTCGGTAACAGTCTTAGACCACAGCTTCCTAGCAGGACTTCTGGCCAGAATAAGTTCCGGTTGACCGTCGTATGAGAGCTGCACACCTCGGCATTATCGGAAAATGTGACACCGCATTCAACAACCACCCTGATGATCGAAATGCCTTACCCGGTCTGCAACGATTACCGCGGGGGGCCGTCAGGCAAGTGGCGCGCATTCGGTACCGGATGAAGTTGCAGGAAGGCAGCTGC
>DATNKA010000718.1:0-4160 GCA_035603655.1 Candidatus Acidiferrales bacterium
GTAAGACCGCGGGTGATAGCCCGTAGTGAGTTCCGTGCCTGGGTGTCGCCACTTCGGCTCTTTGTTTACGGTAGTATTGGTCATGGAACGCAATGCTCTGATCGCGCGGCCATATACGCCAATCGCAGCGGAGGAAACACGCGCGCCGGGAGGCTCGTCCATGAAGGGCATGAACTTGTCCGGGAAACCCGGCATGGTGCAACCAATACAGATTCCGCCGACGTTGGGGCAGCCGCCGATTCCGGCCATCCATCCTCGTTTGGGGACGTTGCAGTTCACGACTGGACCCCAGCAGCCGAGCTTCACAATGCATTTCGGGGAGCCGTACTCCTCGGCGAAATCTCCTTGCTCGTAGTAACCGGCGCGGTCGCAACCGTCATGTACGGTCTTCCCGAATAACCAGGTTGGACGGAGCTGATCATCGAGGGGAATCATCGGGGCGAGTCCAGCCACTTGATAAAGGAGATACAGGAGGGTTTCCATGAAATTGTCTGGCTGAACCGGACATCCCGGGACGTTCACGACCGGAAGCCCGGCTACGGATTTCCAGCCCCAACCAAGGTAATCGGCCAAACCCATGGCACCCGTCGGATTGCCGGACATGGCGTGAATGCCACCGTAGGTCGCGCAAGTGCCGCAGGCCACTACTGCCAAGGCCTTGGGAGCGAGGCGATCAATCCAATCGTTGGTCGGAATCGGTTGTCCGGTTTTCGAGTCGGTCCCCAGAGCAGCCCAATATCCTTCCTTCTTGATCTTTTCGTTGGGGATTGAACCTTCGACCACCAGCACAAAGGGGTTGAGTCTTCCGGCTGCCGCCTCATACCAAAATTTCAGAAATTCGTCGCCGTTTTCATACGCCAGCACGGGGTTGTGCAGGTGAACTTTGGGAAGGCCCGGTATTGCGCCCAGCAGTACGTCCTCAATGCTGGGCTGAGTGGCTGCCGTGATGGAAACTGAATCGCCATCACAACCCAAACCAGACGTCATCCACACAATGTGAACGTCCGAGACTGGCGAATCTCTTTGAGTTTTACGACCATAGGGTACGGCGTTGGCCATGGCTCGATTCTCCTTTCCCAGTTTCAACCTGCCTCTGGAACTCTTCGCTGCAACCCTAGATCGCTAGGGCAATAACGTTCATGGTCTTTAATGAAATATCTTTGTGTAGGGCTGGGGCAGAAACGCAAATGCCGCAGACGACCGAAGGAGTCCCGAGCGTTTGCGGGGAAGTAATATAACGAGCAAGCAAAGAAGCTCAAGCAGGAGCTTGCTGTTTTATGTATCAGGAAATTCCCTATCCAGGATATGGGGAATTTCCTTACAGGCGGATGGTTGAGAAGCGATTTGCGATGAATGTAAAGGCACTTACCAGAAATGGTTTAGCACCAGAGGGAGAGTTTGCAGGCACCGGATTCGATTTTAGGGTTAGGCTCCCTTCGTGTTTAGCGTAGATTCGATCGCATGCTGGACTAGCTCTCGTGCGTTGCGCAACGACAGTTTTTCTTTGATGTGAGCCTGGTAGGATTCGACGGTTTTGGTGCTGACGTGCAATTCGTCCGCGATCTGGCGGGTGGCGTGGCCCGCACCGATCAGGCGATAGACCTCGAGTTCCCGGTCGGTGAGCTTCGCGAGTGGATCGCGCGTCGCAACAGAACCGTGAGCAAATTGCTGCAGCATACGATTCGTGAGGCGATCGCTCAAATAAACTTCTCCCCGCAGAATATGGCGAATGGCGATGAGCACCTTCTCGGTCGCCTCCTGCTTCATGATGTAACCGTTCGCGCCCGCGCGCAGAGCCCGTTCCGCGTAGATGGACTCATCGTGCATGGAAAGCACCAGCACCGGCAAATTCGGATACGTTACGCGAAGGGTCTTCAGCAGGTCCAAACCATCGGGACCATCCAAAGAAATATCCAGGACGATGAAATCAGGCATCGAATCGCGAATCGCCTGAGGCGCGGAAGCCGCTCCGTCGGCCTCGCCGCAAACTATCAAATCCGACTCGCGGTTGATAAACAAGGCCAGCCCCTGACGGACGATCGGATGATCGTCAATCAAAAATATCCTGTATTTCGAGGCGCTGACGTTTCCGCGAGCCTTGTTCATGTCTGACCCCTCTCCATCAGGCGCGACGGGGAAGCGGAAACAGGCAAACCACGCTGGTTCCACCAGTAAAGTTTTTGCGAATATCGAGCGAGCCTCCGATCATATTCGCGCGATAGTTCATGATGTTCAAACCCATGCCTTTATGATTCGAAGGAACGTCCGAAATTCCTGCTCCGTCGTCCTGGACCGAAAGAGTGCCCTCACCATTTTCGACAAATAAGCCGATGACGACGTGGCCTGGGTGGCCGTGCTTGATCGCATTATTCACGGCCTCACGCGCGATATGGTAAAGATGGGTGGCCACATTGACATCGTAGATCAGAACGGGTTCGCTACATTCGAAACGGCAAGTAATCCGAAATAAATCCTGGATTTCCTCCGCATGGCGCGTGAGGGCCGACATCAGGCCGTAAGCGTCGGAGACCACGGGCAGCAGTCCCCGCGAAAGCTCGCGGGTCTTGTTGATGGCTTCGTTGACAAGTTTTACGATCTTCGCGGCGTCTGTTGATTCTGGAAGCGAGTGCTCGCTCAGCTTGCTTTCCAGAACTTTGCTCATAAAGGCGATGCCGGTCAGGTGCTGGCCCAAACCATCGTGTAAATCTTCGCCGATGCGGCGCTGCTCACGCGCGCTCACTTCGAGAATCGCTTTCTCCAGGCGCTGGCGTTCGGTAATGTCGATTCCAGTGACTATTACGTGGGATTTTTCACCGGTTTTTCCGACAAGAATTGTGCTCGACCAGGTGATCAGGCGCGATCCGCCGTCTCTCGTCAGCCAATGTGTCTGGTAATCCCCGGAAGACTCCTTAGAATTCGATTGCGCGAAAATGGCCTTGAACGTGTCGACCTCCTCGGCAATCAGGAACAGATCCCAAACATTCTTTCCGCGCACCTCCTCGAAGGAATACCCGGTGGTCTGCTCGCAAGTGCGGTTGAAACGAACGATGCGTCCATCGGGATCGAGAACCACAACCAGAGCCCCCACTGTATCCAGTATCGCGGACAGCACGTTGCGCTCGTCCTGCAGCTCTTCTTCAGCCTGCTTCAGCCCGGTGATGTCCACGCCAACGCCGTGAATAAACCAAGGCCGGCCGTCTTCCCGGCGGATCATTTCCGCTTCGCAGTGGAACCACAAAACGCGTCCATCGCGCGCAAGCACTCGATAGGCGGACTTGAGCGGTCTTCCGGACAGAAACATCTCTGCCGCTTCGGTGCTCCAGCGCTGCTTGTCGTCGGGATAAATCTGATCGTACCAACGCACCGGATCTTCGAGCCACTCGCTTTGCGAAAAGCCGAGCGCCGCTTCGATTTGCGGGCTGACGTAAGCTTCGCCAATGCCCTTATCGAGATAAGCCATAAAGACCACCGCGGGAATTTGTTCGACGAGTGCGCGATAGCGTGCTTCGACGCTTTGGGATTGGTCCTCCTGATCTTGAATGACTTCAGTTCGGCCGTTCGGTTGATCAGCGAACGCCGAGGCGAGGAAGCGGCTCTCCGACAACACACTGGCCAATCCCTGCAGGGTGGCTTCAGCATCGATCACACTGGGATTAAGCTCGCTCGAAAGCAATGACTCCGTCAATTTCGCCGGCCAATCGCCTCCGATGGTGTGATGACCACTCATCATCCAACCCCTAAAGAATCGTACTCATTTTAATTCGCGGTGTCTCCAACTTGGTTCTTTGTTCAAGGATGACTGGGTGAAACGGCGAAGCGCATGAATGGCGCGACCGTACGTCGCCACTGCATTCGAAGAGAGCAGCGAACCCGGGGGCTGATTCATGAACGGCATAAATTTATCCGGAAATCCAGGCATGGTGCATCCGATGCAAATTCCACCTACGTTCGGACAACCGCCAAGCCCGCCCATCCATCCGCGCTTTCCCACGTTGCATTGCACGACGGGCCCCCAACAACCCAGCTTGACGATGCATTGAATCGAGCCATATTCCGCGGCGAATTCCGCTTGCTCATAGTAACCGCCGCGGTCGCATCCTTCGTGCACGGTCTGGCCAAACAGCCAGGTGGGGCGCAATGCCTCGTCTAGAGGAATCATA
>DATNKA010000719.1:0-18843 GCA_035603655.1 Candidatus Acidiferrales bacterium
CGCGCCGGGCTGGTCTTTGACGCGGCCGGCAATCTGTACGGGACGACGTGGGCGGGCGGTGCAAGCGGCTACGGAACTGTCTTCGAGATGAAGGCACAAACCGGAGGCGGCTGGACGGAAAGTGTGGTGCACAGCTTCAACCTGTCGGCAACCGACGGGGCGAATCCCTGGGCGAGCCTGTTGCTGGATGCGGCCGGCAACATTTACGGCACGACTGCATTCGCTGGAGCGCACGGGCCCGCCAACAACGGGTACGTGGGCGGCACAGTGTTCGAAATCCAGACTGCGACCGTTAAGACGGCCACTTCGACGACGCTGGCTTCCTCGCTGAATCCGTCGATCTACGGGCAGTCGGTGACGTTCACTGCGACAGTCAAGGCGTCGAGCGGCACGCCGACCGGAACGGTGACCTTCAAGAATGGGACGGCGACGCTGGGAAGCGCAGCTCTCAGTGCTGGGGCAGTCAACTACACCACGGCGACCCTGGCGGTGGGCACCAATTCGATCACCGCGTCCTACGGTGGAAGCGCGACCTTCAACGGTAGCACCTCAACCGCAGTCAGCGAAGCCGTGAACAAGGCCAGTACCACGACAGCTCTGGTCTCATCGGTGCATCCGTCAATCTATGGGGAGTCTGTGACCTTAACGGCAACGGTGAAGCCGCAGTACACCGGCACCCCGTCGGGCACGGTGACCTTCAAGAACGGGACCACAACGCTGGGAAGCGTAACCCTCAGTGCCGGAGTGGCCAAGTACACCACGACGACGTTGGGCCTAGGCACGCACTCGATCACGGCGGTTTACAACGGCAGCGCGTCGTTCAACCTCAGCACTTCGACTGCGGTGAGCCAGGTGGTGAACAAGGCCAGCACCACGACAACGCTGACTTCGTCGGCGAACCCGTCAACCGTGGGGGAATCTGTGACCTTTACCGCAACCATCAAACCGCAGTTCAGCGGCACGCCTGGGGGCACGGTGACATTCAAGGATGGGACCAAAACACTGGGAAGTGTAACTCTGAGTAGCGGCGTGGCGAAGTACACAACTGCGACGCTGGCTAAGGGGACACACAGCATCGGCGCGGCCTATGGGGGCAGTGTAAGCTTTGCAACCAGTTCAGCAACGTTGACCCAGACAGTCCACTAGGGCTCAAGGGAACTGCCTTGGGGGAGAGTTCGCGATTAACTCTGACTAATCCCGCCGCAACGTGCAGATCTATCAACTCTAAACAGTTTGCCGGGATGGAGTGCCTACTCCCGCCGTAACCAGGGACGGCGGGAGCAGCCTCAACCTGGTTGCTAGCAGGCTGCCGAAAGAGTCGTGAAAGGTGCATAAAGCTTACGTCAGGCGCTGAAGCGCAGTCACAGTTCCAATCACTGGTCGCCACGATTGAAGTCGTGCCCTTCCCAACTCTGCTCACGCCGGAGTTTTTCCGCAGCCGGCTGGTCTAGGGAAGTAGGCCGTAAACGTCCAACTCGTTGGCGGTGGGAACGAAAACTTTCCCTCCTGCGATGGTTGGGACGGTAAACTTCAAAGCCTGTCCGGCGGTGTCGCGCGAGCCTGCTTGCAAGCTGTTGTAAAGTTCGTTGGCGACATTGGTGGCGTCATACGCATGCAGTACTGACGGTCCGCTGCCGGCGCCCGTGTTGTTATAGTTCGAGTTGTCGATGTCCCAAATGATGCCATTGGCGGAGCCATTGGCCGAAAGCGACGCCGTCGCTCCGTGCTGCTGGTAGGCGGTCGCGCCGGAAGAAATTGGTGCTGCGGAAAGCAGACCGTTGCTCCAATTGAAGACATGCATGACGTCACTATCGGGGTGGTAGTAAACGAATCCATTCCAGTAAACCGGGGTCGAAAAGATGTTGTCGAATTGTTTGGTTCCGGTAAGAACGGTTTCGACGACGTTGTTCGTCGAGGGGGGATTATACCCGCCCATTTTATCGCGGTTGACGACGAAGATGTTGCCGTCTTTTCCCCCTCCGATGGTTTCATGAGGCGTACTGGAGCCGTTGTCAGGCATCAGGATGTTGGACCCGCTGCCCAAGTCGGCGTCATTCTGCGCGAGCCAACTGTTGTCGTCCGGCGTGAAAAAATCCAGCACCGACAAATTGTTAGGATCTAACCGCAGGAACGAATCGTTGTAACCGTTTGTCACCGGATCACCCACGCCGGGCGACAACTCGTCGACCCCACTCATGAGATACAAATCGCCAGTTGCGTCATCGATTGCCGGGGCGCCTCCACTCGCCCACAATCCGCCACCAGCGCCATCCGGCGTGTCGTTGAAAATTGCGGTTTGCGTTAGTTTCGTCTTGTCGTAAGCCAACACCCAGCCGTGATCGCAACTGCCAAAGGCTATGTAGATTGCGTTAGAAACTGGATTTAGAGCAAGCCCCATGCGTTGATAGCAGCTGTTTGAAAGAGTAATGATTCCATTCGAGCTATCCAAACCGCTTCCTGGATACGTGCCGGTTATCGCAGCAGGGCCTCCGAATTTTTCCACGCCGCTGGTTACATCGAGCGCATGCAATGTAAACAATGGACCGGTTGAGCTCTCGGCAACCAGGTAAAGCGTATTGGTTGTCGAATCGATCACCGGCGTCGAGAGGATGCCGACATCAGGCGATACCCCGTAGTAATCGTTCTTGGGGACGGAGCTTCCCAGACTCTTCTGCCACAACGCAGCAGTCTGCGTACCACTCGCGTCGAAGGCGTAGACGGTATTGCTCTGTGTGGCAACGAAAACAACGCTGTAAGTGTGGGCGCCAATCGTGACTCGCGGCAGATACAGGGGCTGGGCGTAAACCTGGCCATCCACGGGATAAGAAAACAGCTTGCCGAAGTGCGTTGAATTAACATTCGAAGGCGTTAGGGAAACCTCTTCGAGGTAGGCGCCATCGCGAGCGTCGTCATTGTGATAAGTGAGCACCGCAGCTTGGGCAACGTTAACGACGGTAATCGATGCGATCACGCTGGATGAAGGATCTGCCGCGCTGGTCGCTCCAATGCTGTGGGCTCCTGTGGTGGGGGGAGCGGTATACAAGCCACCCGACGTAATAGTTCCAGTGCTCGCGCTTCCTCCCGCCAGTCCGTCCACTGACCAGGTGACCGCATTGTTCTTCAATCCCTGTATCGTGGCCTGGAATTGCTCAGTAGCGGATGGATCAATGGTCGAAGCTGAGGGCGAGATCGTAAATACGAAGACGCTGACCGCGGCATTCGCCGCCGCGAATGAGTTGGCGACGCCGGCGGTGATGGTATGAGTTCCCGCCTGTGCCGGAGCGGCGTAGAGTCCAGCCGGATTGATTGTGCCGGCCGTCGCACTTCCACCGCTGATCTGATCAACCGACCAGGTGACGGTGGCGTTGGGAAGCCCGTCAACCGTCGCAGCGAACTGCTGATTACCCCCCTCAGCCAGCGTGACCAGCGATGGTGCAACTGAAAGCGTGAACACTGAGACTGCGGCGCTGGCGGTAATGGACGGGGTGGCGACACTGGTGGCGGTGATGGTATGAGTTCCCACTTGAGCGGGAGCGGTGTATTGACCGCTCGCAGTGATCGCCCCGACGGTAGCGTTTCCGCCACTGACCTGATCCACCGACCAAGTCACCGCAAGGTTCGAGACTCCCTGAATCGTTGCGGTAAATTGCTGAGTCGCGCCGGCGACCACGAATGCCGTCCCAGGCGAGACCAAAGCGGTGCTCGTGACGGTGATGGCAGAGGTCGCGCTCTTAGCGGTGTCGGCGACACTGGTAGCCATCACCGTGTGGCTTCCGGCCTGGGACGGCGCGGTATATAACCCTGCCGCGGCTATGGTTCCAACACTGGAGTTTCCGCCGGTAACCGAATCGACCGACCATGCCACCGCCGTGTTCGAGGTTCCCTGCACGGTCGCAGTGAATTGCGCCTGTCCGCCGACCGGGAGACTCACGGATGACCGGTTGAGCGTGACACTGACTGCTGTTGGCGTTGGCGTAGGGGTGGACTTGCCTCCACAACCCACCAGTGCGAGGGTGATTGACAAGGTTACACAGCGGCCAGAGATTTTAGACGAAGTGCTCTTCATGGTTTGCTCAGTAGCGCAAAAAAAACCAAGCTATAGATGGCGTAGGCAATGAAAGAGTTGCTGGTGGTTGGGCGCGACCTTTCAGAATCATCCAAGGGCAACGCGAGGGAATGGGCAGCGAGCTACAATGCTCGCCCTGTGAGAGCTACAGTATCTACTTCAGATCGGTCGCGCGTTCGAAATGGGCAGCACGATCATGCCAGCCGTCGGGCCGCATCCTTGGCGTAGTAGGTGAGGATGATACTGGCTCCAGCGCGGCGGATGCTTAGTAAAGACTCCATCATAACGCGGTCGCGCTCGATCCAGCCGTTGCGAGCAGCGGCTTCAATCATCGCGTACTCGCCGGACACCTGATAGGCGGCCAGGGGAAGATCGAAGCGGTCGCGGGCAGCGGAAATGACATCGAGATAAGGCATCGCAGGCTTGACCATGATCATGTCCGCGCCTTCTTCGATGTCGAGTTCGATTTCGCGCAGGGCTTCGCGCAGATTGGCTCCATCCATTTGATAGGAGCGCCGATCACCGAATTGCGGAGCCGAGTCGGCGGCCTCGCGAAAGGGCCCGTAGAAGCCGGAGGCGAATTTCGCCGCGTAGGAGAGAATCGGAGTGTTAAGGAAGCTCGCCTCGTCGAGGGCGCGACGAATGGCGGCGACGCGGCCATCCATCATATCGGAAGGAGCGATAATGTCGATGCCCGCACGCGTGAGGGACACAGACGTGCGCGCCAGCAGTTCGAGACTGGCGTCGTTGTCGATTTCAAACTTGGACTCAACCGCGCTGGCCACGATCGATGCCAGCTCGTCGATAAACTTTAACTTTTCCTCCTGGTTGTTGACCGCGACAGTTGGCCGCCTCGCATGCAAGCTGTCTCTGGCGGCCGCTCCCAACGACATCGGCGTCGATGCAGACTTCACGATCCCGCAATGTCCGTGAGACATGTATTCACACAAGCACACATCCCCCATCAGGATTAAATCTGGGAGCTCACGTTTCATGGCCCGAGCAGCCTGCTGCACTATGCCGTTGTCTGCCCATGCACCGCTGGCGACTTCGTCTTTCTTCTCAGGAAGCCCGAAGAGAATCACAGAGGGGATGCCCAAAGAATGAATCTCGTGAGCTTCCTTCACTGCCTCATCGACGGAGAGATTGAACACGCCAGGCATAGAGCGAATTTCCTTGCGGACACCTTCCCCGGGGCAAACGAACATGGGATAAACGAAAGCTTCGGGAGTAAGCCGGGTCTCGCGCACCAGGTTGCGGAGCTGCTCGGTTCGGCGAAGCCGGCGAAGACGGGTGACAGGAAAAGCCATAAGGCACCGGAATTTCTGAGCGTGACGACCTTACCAATCAGGTGTAGGGTGAATAGCCGTCGACACCTCCATGATTTTAGCAGGATGAGTCTCAGGGATTTACAGGACGCGGGATGTTGACTTGAGAGACGGGTATGCCTCCCACGCCGGCCCAGGGGGAGGGTGACGAAAGTAACCTCTTTGAAACCGAAAGCAATCTGGGAATCACTCGTTTTGTCCATAAAATGGGGGCGGATGAGTCTGTTCCAAAAACATCGCTGGTTTGTGCTCGCAGGCGGAGTCGCGCTTGCCTATGGCGTAGTGTCCGTCGTGCTGCCGCGAGGCTCGCTATTGACCGCCATGACCGATGTCGGATATCTGGTTTTAACGCTTACCATCGGCATCGCCATGCTGGCGAATGCCGTGTCGGCAAAGGGAGCCAGCCGACGCTTCTGGGCGCTGATGGGAGCTGGCTGTATTCTCTGGTGCTGCAATCAAGCCGGATGGTTGTATTACGAAGTGGTGCTCCACGCGCCTGTGCCGGATCCGTGGTCCATCGACATGTTTTTGTTTCTTCACTTGATTCCGATGATCGCCGCGGTCGGATTGCGGCCACATCGGGCCAACGGTGAACAGAAATCTCGCGTCGGGCCGCTAGACTTCCTTCTTCTCCTGGTTTGGTGGGTTTTCCTCTATGCGTTTCTTGTGTTCCCTGCGCAATACGTGTCACTAAATGTTGCGGAATATGACAGGAACTTCGAGGCGCTGTATTTGGTGGAGAGCGGTGTGTTGGTCTTGGTGCTGGGGATTGTTGCTCGTGGAGCCACCGGCCAGTGGAGGAAAGTGTATCTGAACCTGATGGCCGCGAGCGCCGTGTATGCCGCGGGTTCTCAGGCGGTAAACATCGCGGTCACGAGTGGAGTCTATTACACGGGAAGCCGCTATGACATCCCGCTGATTGGAGCAGTGAGTTGGATGGCGGCCACCGTCCTGAGCGCGCGTGCATGGGAGCTAGAATGCACTCCGCCCAAAGGCAACGATAAATGGAGTGCCATGACATTGCGTCTGGCAATTCTTGCCATTCTTTCCTTGCCGGTATTGGGACTGTGGACCTTGCGTTGGGACAGCGCGCCACCCGCGACCCGGATGTTTCGCACGTTTACGGTGCTGACGGCGATGCTGGGGTTGGGCGTGTTCGTGTTTATGCGCCAGTATCTTCAGGACCAGGCATTGATTCATCTGTTGGAGGATTCGCGAAGAAGCTTCGAAAATGAGCAACGTTTGCAGAGCCATCTGGTGCAGAGAGAAAAGTTGGCCTCTCTAGGCCAGCTGGTTGCCGGTGCAGCGCATGAAATCGAGCATCCCTTGACTGCAATCATGGGATATTCTGAGCAGCTGTGGTCGAATCACGGTTTGACGGGCGAGCAGGATACTTTGGTCCGCAAAATTGTGCACCACTCCCAGCGAACTCGCGAGCTGATATTGAGCCTTCTGAGTTTCGCGCAGCAGAGTGCCGGAGAGAAGGCGATGGTGGACTTGGGCACCCTTCTGCAGCGCAGTGTGCAAATGCGTGAACTGCAGCGCCACGATCAAAAAATTCGCATCGAAACTTCGCTGCAACCTGGCCTGCCGAAAGTCTGGGGGGACGGTCATCAATTATTCCAGGCATTCGTCCAAATCGTTGAGAACGCGCTGGACGCGCTGGAAGACGCTGGCGGAGGATTGCTCCGGGTCAGCGCTCACGTCGACGGCGGAGAAGTGATCGTGCAGTTTTCCGATGGTGGGCCAGGAATCAAAGAGCCGAATCGAGTGTTCGATCCCTTCTATACCACCAAGCCGATTGGCAAAGGCACAGGCTTGGGACTGAGCGCGGTGTACGGAGTAGTGCAGGAGCATCATGGGCAGATTACCTGCCAGAATAAACCTGAAGGTGGCGCAGTGTTCGTTTTGCGCCTGCCTATTGCGATGGGGTATGTAGCGCAAGCAGCGGGAGCAAAGGCGTAGCTCATCAGCCCTGGGGATGGGCGTATTCTCTGTTCACACCAGGCCCTTTTTCCTGCCCATGCCTTCTTGGCTTCTACCACCCGCGAATCCCCCCGTGCGCCCCTTCCTGTAACATAAATTGCGATGTCCCAACCGCTCATCCACAACTCCGAGCGAGTGCTGGAGTTCGAAGCTCTGCGCGAGTTGCTTCGCGGATACGCACCATCGCCGCTCGGCCAGGCGAGAATCAGAACTCTTGCGCCCTCGCTCGATTCCGCATGGATTGAGGAGCAGCATGGACGAGTGGAGGAAGTGCGCGAATTCCGCCGCGCGGGTGGGCGCTTCGATTTTTCCGGACTGCTGGACATTACCAAATTGATCGACAAGTCTCGAATCCGCGGAGCCGTGCTGGAAACTACGGAAATCCGCGATGTTGTGCTGGTGGTTGACCGTGCCGCGGAGTGGCGCGAAATCGCACTGCAGCCTCCAGCGAGCATGCGAACGGAGTGGCGGCGCACCCAGACGCTCTCCGAAAGTGTCCCCGACTTCACGGAATTCCTGCGATTCTTCCGCAACAAGATTCAGCCCGATGGCACCCTGGAAGATCGCGCATCAGCCGACCTGGCGCGGATTCGCCGCGAGATTGAAAAGCAAAGGCGCGTCATCCAGGAAGAGCTGCGCGGATATCTGCGCAAGCTCGCCGAGGGCGGCGCGGTGCAGGACGAATTGGTAACGATCCGTGGCGAGCGCTTTGTCATCCCGGTGAAGATTGAACATAAACGGCGGGTGCACGGTGTAGTGCATGGCGCCAGCTCCAGCGGGCAAACCGTGTTCGTGGAGCCGCTGGAGACGATCGAGCAAAACAACGAACTGGTGCGGCTCCTCGACGAGGAGCTGGCGGAGATTCATCGCATCCTGCTTGAGATGACGCGTCGCATCGGCGAGCAGGCGGAGTCGATTCTCGCATCGGTCGACGTGCTGGGCGAACTCGAGCTGCTGTTCGCCAAGGCACGATTTGCAGAAGACTACAACTGCGTTGCCGTGCAACTGAGAGGCGTCTCTCAGATACCAGAAGGTTCAGGTGAGGACAGCCGCGCTCGGCTGTCCGCGAGCGCAGCTCGCCTTTTGCTGCACAACGCCAGGCATCCGCTGCTGGAGCGAAATCTAAGACTAAAAGGAGCAGCTGTAGTACCAATCAGCGTAGACCTCGAAGGCGAGCGCCGGCAGTTAGTGATCACCGGTCCCAACACTGGCGGTAAAACTGTAACTCTGAAAACCGTGGGCCTGCTCGCGCTAATGGCGCAATCCGGAATTCCGGTTCCTGCCGATCGTGCGGAAATGCCGGTCTTCGATTCTGTGCTGGCCGACATCGGCGACTATCAATCGATCGAACAGAATCTCTCGACTTTTTCCGCGCACGTCACCAACATCGATTTCATTTCGCGTACGGCGACCGCTCAGTCGCTGGTTCTGCTCGACGAGCTGGGTTCGGCTACCGATCCCGAGGAAGGCGCAGCGCTGGCAGTAGCGATTGCAGGATTCTTTGGAAGCATTGGCTGTATGACCGTGATTTCGACCCATCACACGTCGTTGAAGGTCTACGGCGCCAATACACCGGGGGTGGTCAACGCGTCGGTAGGATTCAACGAAACCACCTTGCAACCGACTTACGAATTGAAAATGGGTGTGCCGGGAGCGTCGGCGGGCATTAACATCGCGCAGCGGCTGGGATTGAATCCGGCGATCATTGATGCGGCGCGGTCACGGCTGGGCACGCAAGCTCGTGATGTCGGCGAATTTCTGGACAGACTTCATGCCAACCTGCGGGAAGCCGACAACGAGCGACTGCGCCTGAAGTCCCGTGAACAGGAATTGGAAAAAGAGAAAACCCAACTGGCGGCCGAGGGGAAAAAAGAACAGCAGAACAAAATCCGCGAGATGGAAAAGAAGCTGGAGAGTGTGCTTCGCGACTTCGAATATCATGCGCGCGAGGCGGTAAACGCGATTCAGGATCGCGCGGCGGCCCAAAAAGTTTCCAAGGATGCAGAACGTCGCGTAGCCAAGTTACGACGCGAATTTCGCGAACAGTTCGATTCCACTTTGGTGGCACACACCAGCGGAGCCGACCAAGGCGATCCTGACGCCGAGCCCCAGCTCGTGAAGCACGTTTCTCAGGGTGACACCGTGAAATTGAAATCCACCGGACGCGGGGCAACGATCCTGCGCAAATTAGATGATTCGCACTTTGAAGTGGCCATGGGCGCGATGAAGATGAAGATTGGGCGCGACGATATCGCCGCAGTGATTTCTACCGCGCGCGTCGGAGATTCTCCAGTAAAGGCGGCCCGGGCACGCGGGATTTCCGTATCGCTTGAAAACGAAGGCCAGGACGCGCCGTCGGAAATCAACGTCATCGGCTATAACGTGGATGACGCAACGCGCGAAGTGCAGAAGTTTGTCGACCGCGCATTTCTCGCTGGCCTGCCACGCGTGCGCGTGGTCCACGGCAGCGGCATGGGTATCCTGCGCAAAGCCCTGCGCCAGGCGTTGCAGCAGCATCCGCATGTGGAGTCGGTAGCGGAGCCTCCCCAGAACGAGGGCGGCGGCGGGGCTACGGTGGTGGAGCTGCGGATATGAGTGGGCCCGCAAGGGATGGGAAAAGAATTCATCTGGGCGCCAGAGAAGAATCTCCTTCCCCATGCGCCAAGTGATGGACCTGATTCGGCGCCCGGTTGATCCCGATGCGCAGCGGGCGGGGAAATAATGGAGTCCAGGGAGCTGGGTTCCCTGACTGACGGTTAGAAATGCGCAACCTGCGACAAGTGGCACGCGGGCTTGCGGCTGAGCTTCGCGGCCGACTCTCCGGGCATATACTCGAACATGAACCGAGAAGAGCGCGACGCTCGTGGTTGCATGGCTCAGAGCAGAACACGATCGATCAGAAATGGTTCTTCATTCGGGGATGGAGGAAAATGATCACCGGCTTGCGGCTTGAACAGAGATCGGGAATAACACGCGCTGGGGAGCTGGCGGCGTTTCTCGTGCACCAGCAACCCGCGGGTTTGAGTGGCTGTCTGGTTTTCCGGTAGCTTCAACTGATAAGACTTGATTTCCACAGCTTCTCCACAGCAATCGAACTCTCGTATATTTCAAGCTGAAGCCTTTTCGCTCACAATCCAAAGGAGAGAAGAGTCTCGACTGACGGCTTATTAATCCATCCATCCATGCCTAGTGAAGATTTCAAAGAGACGGTAAAGCAGCAGGCAGATATTGTCCGTATCGTCGGCGACTACATCAAGCTGAAGAAGGCTGGGGCGCAGAACTACTCGGGGCTTTGTCCGTTCCACGGGGAGAAGACCCCGTCGTTTTCGGTGCACGCCACGCGGCAGTTTTATCACTGCTTCGGTTGCGGGGTTTCAGGAGACGTATTCAGCTTCGTACAGAAAGTCGAGAATATTACTTTTCCCGAAGCCGTCCGTCTGGTGGCGCAAAAGCTCGGGATTCCGCTGCCCAAGGCCACGTTTTCCAATCCCGCGGAGGCCCGCGAGGCCAAACTGCGCGCCCAGTTGTTCGACGTTCAAGAGCGCGCTGCCGCATTTTTCCAGGAATGCTTGAGGCGTCCCGACGGAGCGCGGGCGCGGGAATACGTGCTTGGACGCGGAGTTGACGAAGAAACCATGGCGCGCTTTCGCATCGGCTACGCGCCGGATTCCGGTTTCCTGCTGCGCGACCGCTTGGCGGGAGAGTTCGGCGAAGAGGTGTTGCGTGAGAGTGGGCTATTTTCGTGGAAACAACCAGAAGATCGGCCTATGGCTTCCGGCGCCCGGCGTCAGGAAGGCGGTGACAGTGGTGGCGCTGCCCGCGAACAGCAGGTTCCTCGCGGGCTCGCGCCCGTTCGGGATGACGAGGCGGTAGAGAATAACGGTTCGTCGGAAGCCGGAGGGCGGAAGCCCGCTGCTCTCCAAGCTATCTACTCCAAGTTCCGCAACCGCGTGATGTTTCCCATTGCGAACGATGCGGGGAAGATCATTGCATTCACGGGACGAACCCTGGCCACCGACGAGAAAGCTGGTCCGAAGTACTTGAATTCGCCGGAGACGGGAATTTATTCGAAGGGCCGGGTTTTATTCAACCTCGACAAAGCTAAAGAGGCGATCCGCAAGCTGGACTACGCCATCCTGGTCGAAGGTCAGATGGATTGCATTTCCGTCTATGCTGCCGGGTTTCACAATGTCATCGCCAGCTCAGGCACGGCGTTTACTGAGATACAGGTGAAGCTGCTCGCGCGCTTCAGCAAGAAGGTCGTGGTCAACTTCGATCCGGACACGGCTGGGGCCAAAGCCGCGGAGCGAACACTGAACCTGCTGGTCGAAGAAGAGTTCCAGATCCAGGATGGCATAAAGGTGCTTACGCTGGAGCAGGGCTTCGATCCTGATCTGTATATCCGGCGCAAGGGCAGGGATGCTTACGGCCAGGCGCTCAAGAACTCGCAAAAGTATTTCGACTATCTGATCGATAGGGCGAGAAGTCATTTTCCGGTGCGCAGCGCCGAAGGTAAACTGAAGGCGGTCAACTACCTGCTGCCACACATCCAACGGGTGCCGAGTCGCATCGTGCGTGACGAGTTGGGCCAGGAGATCGCGCAGAAGCTCGGCATAGACTCAGCAGTGCTGCGACAGGAATTGCGACACGTAGCTGCCGAGCGTTCGGCGGCGGCGGTGAAAGCTCCGGCGGAGGTGCAAGCTACCGATGCCGAGCGGATTCTCATTCGCGCCCTGGCTTCGGCGCGCCAGATGCAACCAGGGGAGCACACTTCGGCTCGTGATGGCGCCGAGGAAGAGTTCGATCCGGCGCGGCAGGCGCAATACGCCTTGCAGAACGCAGGACTGCATCACGGGCTGGCCACGGAATCGCTAGTCGAGATTCTTCTGAATGCCGGAGCGGAAGTTGCGGATGTAATGGAGGTGCCCTGCTCCGATAGCGAACGCCGCATGCTGGCTGCGATCTTGCTGAAAGAGGAAGAAGAACTCACCGCTGAGCGATTGGAGGGCGCCGTGCGCGCGCTTCGGCGCATTCAGTTGAGGCGCCGGCAGGAGCAGGTGCAGCGCGAGTTGAACAAGCCCGGAGTTGGCGACGATAAGGTACTTCGCAACGAGTTGTTGCTTGAGAAGGATCGGTTGAGCCGTGCGCTCAGGGATCCAAGCTTGGCAGAGGACGGGCTAAGAAATCCCCCGGGAAACCAGAAAAGTGCGTGAAACAAAACAGCACGTTGAACCATCTAAGTATTTAGCAGAGTTAGAGATAGCGGCGGGCGACGGGTATTGAGCGGGGCAAGTGATAGACCGCGTGGCACTTATGTGCTAAGCTCTATAAGTTTGTGCTAGGTGCACAACTCCGCGGTACCCCAGATTCCTACCAGTAAACACATTACCATACGCTCCCCAAAGAGCGAATTGATGAATTTGAGGACACCCTTTGGCTCTTGAAGATAAGTACGATGACATAAAAAAGCTGGTCGATGCCGGGAAAGAGAAGGGATATCTCACCTACGACCAGGTCAATGACCTGATCCCGCACGATGTGCACAGTCCCGAAGACCTGGACGACCTGCTCACTACGATTGGCACGCAAGGTATTGACGTGCTGGAAGGCCCGAAACTGCCTTCTGCGGCGCTCGATAAGAAATTCGACGAAAGCGAAGAGGGCGAGGACGTTGAGCTCGACCTCACTCCGGGGGCGCTGGAAAAAACAAATGATCCCGTCCGCATGTATTTACGCGAGATGGGAACGGTGCCCCTGCTCACCCGCGAAGGCGAAGTGGAAATCGCCAAGCGCATCGAGCGTGGTCAATTGCGCGTGCTCAAGGCGCTGTCGCGGTCGCCGATCGTGATACATGAACTGCTGGCGATGGGCGAAGATCTCAAGAAAGGCGTGCGCTCCATCAAGGAAGTCGTTACCTTCGACGAAGAGGAAATCACCGACGAAATCCTGCAGAACCGGCTGAACGAATTTACCGGCAAGATCGACAACATGGCGAAGCTTTACAAGAAGGTCGCCGTGGTGCAGGAAAAGTACGCGGCAGTGTCTTCCAAAAAGCGTCCCAAGGATCATCGCCGCGCCCGTCGCAACTTCGCCCGCGCCATCGTGAAGGTTTCTATCGCGGTGCGCAAGCTTGGTTTCACTAATGCCGAACGCAAGCGTCTGATCGACCGGGTCAACAAGACCGTCGACAGCATGCGTTCACTCGACCGGCAAGCTGGGAATCTCGAGCGCAAGGCCGACGCCACGCGCAGCGAAGATCAGAAAAAGGAATACCGCCGGCAATCGCGCGCGGTTAGAAGCGAAATTGAAAAGCTGGAGGTGGAAGCCGGCCTGTTGTTTCAGGAGATCAAGCGCACGCAGCGCGAGATTATCCAGGGCGACATGGATGCGGAGCAGGCCAAGCGTGAACTGATTGAGGCTAACCTCCGTCTGGTAGTTTCAATCGCGAAAAAGTATACCAACCGCGGTTTGCAGTTCCTCGACCTGATTCAGGAAGGCAACATCGGCCTGATGAAAGCCGTCGACAAGTTCGAATACCGCCGCGGCTACAAATTCTCCACCTACGCCACGTGGTGGATTCGGCAGGCGATTACTCGTGCCATTGCTGATCAAGCGCGTACGATTCGCATCCCGGTGCACATGATCGAAACCATCAACAAGCTGATCCGCACCTCGCGTCAGCTCGTGCAGGAACTGGGACGCGAACCTACTTCAGAAGAGATCGCCAAGCGCATGGATATTCCTGTGGCGAAAGTCCGCAAGGTGCTCAAGATCGCGCAGGAGCCGATCTCTCTCGAAACGCCGATCGGCGAAGAAGAAGATTCGCACCTTGGCGACTTCATCGAGGACCGCGCCGTGGTCTCACCAGCCGAAGCGGTGATCAACGTGAATCTCAAGGATCAGACAGGACAGGTCCTGCGCACGTTGACCCCGCGGGAGGAAAAAGTTATCAAGATGCGCTTTGGCCTCGAAGATGGCAGCGAGCACACTTTGGAAGAAGTCGGTCAATCGTTTGCCGTAACCCGCGAACGCATCCGCCAGATCGAAGCCAAGGCGCTCCGCAAACTGCGACATCCCTCGCGCTCGCGCAAGCTGCGGGCGTTTATGGATGGAGTGCGGGACTAGAGCACGATTGTCATCGGGTCTTTTGTCAGCGAGACCCGGGATCTTGATGTCTGCCTGCGGTTGCCGTATCCGTGCAAGCTCCTACGCTGCGCTCGCTACGACCAGCTGCAGTAATTTATTGAGGCACGCTGTCGGCCGTGCCTCTTATTTTTCTTCCGGTATTTCCTTTACACCTTTACACCGTCTAAGTTTTCCAATTTTAGCGAGAACTGTCTCCTTTTCATGTGATTGCACGTTGAGTGCATTGATCATCAGGGAACTGGAAACCGTCGAATCGGCTGGCTTGTCTTCTCGAAAAGCGCATCTCCGATCCCGCTGGTGGCGTTAACCCCGACGGCGCGATTTGGTTCGCACAGGGCTATCCCAACACCGTTGTGCGGGTGACGACAAAAGGTGTTGTGAGCACTGTGCCGCTCATTGCCCTCAATGCTCTCGGTGGGTCCTTGACCGTGGGCCCGGATCACAAGATCTGGGTGGCCGAGGGTTTGGCGGGTGCGCTAGGGCGACTGAGCGCGATCGGCGGCACGGGGCAGAACTTCACCGCCACTCACGGAGTGAAATTCACTGGAGAGGTAGCGAGTTTAGTCGACGGAACGCCGAATGCAATCGCCTCCAACTTTACGGCGACGATCTACTGGGGCGATGGTGCAACATCATCCGGCACGACCAGCGGAAAAGCTGGTGGTCCGTTTGCCGTGAGCGGCACTCACACCTATGCGTCCGCGGGAACGTACCATCCTTACGTTACCTTCTACAAGGCGGCCGATCACTCTACCTATCCCTCCAGCAAAGGCGAGGCGACCGTCGATTGAAACTCGCCTGGAAATTCCACGCCGCAGGCGATGGTGATCGTTAATGCTGCTTAATGTCGTAACGTCGCCTGAGCACAAGTTTGCGCTTTCCTTTCGCCTATCTGGCGAACCCAAGGCAGCCGACGGTTTGCGGTTCCGGCAGCTCAGCCGGAGGACTATCACGGTCGCAAGCCGACCGCTCGGGAACTCCGTGAGATCCTCCGCTTGGAGACCGAGCGCGGAATCAGCAACGACTGGGCAATCCGGCGTGAAGGCGCCAATCTGCAGCTGAAGCCAGGCTCACGACGCTATGGGCCACACAAAGCAAGGCTTTGGTCTGCGAGTGGGCGGACGGAACCATGAAGGTGTACTACCGGGCGCCCTAAACTTCAGGGCTTCACTTCAGTGGCGCATCCCAACGACAACATCAACCACAAAAAGGGGACATTTCTAATTAGTTAACGATGGGGAAATCTAATCAGTCTTGACAAACCCAGATTTTACTCATTGACACACGGATTGGGTTGACATATAGTCTCGCCCCAAGTACGGCGTCCCTGCCTGCCTTCAAGGAGTCTGCAATGAATCAGCGAGTGGTGCGCAAACAGTTGCTGCGGGTCTGTTTTGCCGTTGTGTTCGCCAGCCTCGCGGTGACGCAAACTGCGTTCGCGCAGGCGTCGTCGCAAGGAAAGATCGTGGAGATGGACCCAGCGTCCCTCCAACAGTACTTGAAATCTTTCGGATACAAGACACGCGGGAGCATCCCCAGAGCAAAGACCGACAGCTCCGATTCACGGTTCGTTTCGCTGACTCACTTCTCTTCCTCCTTCACACTAGGAGGCGTCACATATCCTTTCACTATGCTCGGCTACCCGCCGCGTTCGGGTAAGCAAGCAGAGTTCAGTTCCGTCATCGTCCCCTTGCGGATGAACTTCTTCGGCTTTAGTGCCAACCCAATCATCTTTGACCCCGGCCCTGCCGTCACCAATATCATCCATTCGCCGATGTATCAAAATGCCCAGTTCGCCAGCGGGTTCGGACAATTCGGCCAAATGATGCAGCGTGCGACCTTCTGGAACAAGATGGATCCGGAAAGGAAGTGGAGCGTCAGAATGAAGCAGCCTCGTGTGCTGCCGACGATCGACGTGGAGGTCACACCCGAAACGGGTTCGCTGTTTAAAATGGGGAGCTCCCTCTTCGGCAATGTGCTGATCGATTTCCTCGATGCTCAGGCCCTAACCATTATTCAAGTCGCTGGGCTCGGCCCGGACGAATTGCCGGTATTTGTCACAGATAACGTCATAGCAGAAGCCCTCGGTTACCACAGCGCGTATTCCGTGACCAATCCCGGTGGCACCGAGGCATTTCAGACTTACCTGTACACGAGCTGGCTCGACCCAACCCTCGTGGAGGCCATCATTGCCGATGTCAGCACCTTCAACCACGAAAACCTGGAGTGGTTCAATGATCCCTTCGTCAACAACGTTGTTATGGACTGGCGCTATCCGCCCAAAGGCGCCCCCGGCGCCGTCTGCTCCCACAATACGCTTCTCGAAGTAGGTGATCCGGAAGGAAACGGCCCCACCTTTCAGGATTTTCCCACCGTGGTCGTACCTATCGATGGCGTCGATTATCACTTGCAGGATCTGGTCATGCTGCCATGGTTCACCGACGAAGTCCCCTCGTCCGCCGAGAACGGCTGGTACGATTTTCCTGCCACCGACTATATTTCTGTCCCGGCCGTTTACTGTCAGCATTAGCCTTTGGGTAAACTACGGGGCCCGAGTCGGCGGGCTAACGGTTGGGGTAACGTCCGACGCAGTTTCATTGAACCCGCGCGGCCTGATGTGGGAACGAGCCGTGCGGGTTGTTCGCCGACGAGAGTTCATGCTCACCGACTAGTACCGCGTTCCGGTAGCGATGGCACATCCCTGGCGAGAAACGTTGCCGTTTGCGTCGCCAAACACAGTGGTTGCCGTGCTGCTCCATCGCTTTGGCTTCCGCGTAGTCGTGGCAGAAAAACAAATGCCGACCACCGGCGTCAAGCAGCAAGACCCTCTGCATTTCAGGCCGCACTTTCGGTTCTGATGTATCGCGGATGGAAATCGTTCCTCGTGCCTTTTCATTAAGCCGCCGCTGGATCGCTCATGTTCGTAGACCGTGGCGCACCATCTTGAGAACGTGAGGCACGCTCCATAATCTCTAATTCTTGCCCTTCGAAAATCTCCAGCGTTTGGTGAATCTGCGCATTTTTCCTCAGGCTTCCACAACGAAGTCTGATCGTCCACAGTTTCTGCACAAGCGCGAAATGTTTTTCTGTTGCGACTCGCATAGTGGTGCCGCAGAGTGGAGTCACCGAATACGTGGGACCTTCCAAGGCGTGCCGAACGAGGTTTGCGGCCGAGCCAGCGGCAGACCGGCGATTCTCGAGGGTGAATTGCTGGGGGAAATTGGAAACGCGCGTGAGCGTGGTGCTGGTTGCCCGGGCATTGCGGCCTCCTCCATGTCCCCGCCCTATTGAGTTGGGGTGGGCCGTTGGCCGTCGCAGAGGTTGCCGAGTTGTGGTTCTCGAACCACAACTCAGCAACCGTAACGGTAAATGTGGCACTCCTAAGACAATTGGAGCGCTGTCGGACCGCTACAGTCGTCCCGCTGCGCTTAAAGCGGCGGGCAGGCAGCCTAGAGGGGTCTACGAACGATGCGGCTCGGATGGCTGGTCCGGGCCGCATTTGTTTTGCGCCGCTTGACTTCTCGTTCTCCTTTTGTTCTCCTGTGAATGATCGGGCGCCATTCATGCAGTCGCGAAGGGGCGGATCGTCCGCAAAATTTTTCTGAATTGACCTTGGTTTTCCTAAGGATGCGCCTCGCTTTCACAACCCGTGTCCGGTTAGTGTTCCGTTTGCATTTTGAGAGCTGGGGAAAACATCAAGACCGTGGCCACTACTGACTACAACATCAGCACGCTTCCTGCGAACGTAGAAGCCGAGCGCTCGATTCTGGGCGCGATCCTGCTCGACAACTTTGCTTATAACCAGGCCGCCGAACACCTGCGAATCGAAGACTTTTCTCTCGACTCGCACCGCCGGATTTACGGACGCATGGTCGATCTGGCGGAATCCTCGCGTCCCATCGACATGATCACGCTGATCGAGGAGCTTGATCGCCACAAGGATCTTCAGGCGATTGGCGACGTGGGTTACGTGTCGAGCTTGCTGGATGGCGTCCCCGACCGGCCGAGCATTGAGCACTACGTCAAAATCGTTCGCGACAAAGCTCTGTTGCGGGGCTTGATTCACGCGGCCAATACCGCGATTGCCCGCGCCGCTGATCAGTCCGATGCCGCTGAAGAAGTTTTGAGCGACGCTGAGGCCGCCATCTTCCAACTCTCGGAGAAGCGTATTGGGCGCGGCTTCATGGGCATACAGGAGATCGTCCGCGAGTCGTTCGGCTCAGTCGACGCTCTGTTGCAACGCGGCCAGCGTATCACCGGATTGGCGACGCACTACACTGATCTCGATGAGATGACCAGCGGACTTCAACGTTCGGA
>DATNKA010000720.1:0-2656 GCA_035603655.1 Candidatus Acidiferrales bacterium
ACCGCCCTGTTCGTCGCTGGCGTCATCGTTTCCGTCAGCTGGCGATTGGCGCGGCGCACCATCGACGCCTTGCTCGACGCCGCTCCTGCGGGAGTTCGCGCCCAAATCACCGACGCCGTTTCGCATGTAGATGGTGTCCTCGAAATCGGACGCGTCCGCATCCGCCGTGCCGGCAACCGCTACTTCGCTGATCTCGCCGTGGGATTGGCCCGTACCGTAACCTTCCAGCGTTCCGAGCAATTAGTGGAAGCAGTTACTGCCGCTGTGCGCAACATTCTTCCCGACGCCGACGTCACCGTTCAACCCTTGCCTCGCGCTCAGCGTTCGGAAAATATCTTCGACCGTATTCGCGCCGTCGCTACCCGCCACAACCTGAACGTCCACGACATCAGCGTGCAGGATCTCGCCGGCAGACTCCATGTCGAACAGCATGTTGAACTGGATGAGCGCATGACACTAAAGAACGCCCACGATCAAGTGACCGAACTCGAAGCCGACATGCGCCACGATGTACGGGAGATCGGCGACATCCTCACCCACATCGAAAGTGAACCCGCCACCATCGAAACCGGCGACGAGCCGGTGCGCGACGCCTCCCTCGAGCGCCGTCTGAAATCTCTCGCCGTGGAGTTTCCGGAGATTGTCGACATGCACGACGTCCAGATCAAGAAAGTTCGCGGACGGCTTTACGTCTCCTGCCATTGCACGTTGTCCGATGATCTGTCGCTCGCGCGGGTTCACGACATTCAGACCGAACTCGAAATTCGTTTTAAGCAAGCCGCACCGGAGCTCTTCCGAGTTTTAATTCATCCTGAGCCCAGCACCGATAATCGAAGATAGTTTAGGGAGTACGCTCTCATGACGAATGCTCGCGCCACCTGGATCGAGAAACAAAAATTCAACGGCATCTCCGACAGCGGCCACACCATTGCCATCGACGGAGATAAGGTTGCCGGCAACAGTCCCATGGAACTCGTTCTCATCGGCCTGTGTGGCTGCACCGGTTATGACGTTGTTTCTATTCTGCAGAAGAAACGTGAGCCTTTCACCAGCGTGGAAGTCCGCGCCCAGGCCGAGCGTGCCACTGACCCGCCATCGGTTTACACGGAAATCAAGTTGATTTACCGCGTCGGCGGGAGAGTATCTCGCAAGGCTGTCGAGGATGCAGTTCGCCTCTCCAAAGAAAAGTACTGTTCCGTTTCCGCCATGCTCGAAAAAACTGCGAAAATTACCAGTGAGATCGAGTACGTCGACGCGTAAAATGGTTTTTCACCCCGTGGCTCTTACGATTCTGCTCTTCACTCAGTCCGGCTGCCTTAACTGCGAAGTGATGAAGATTTTCCTGGAAGCGAAGGGAATCACTTTCGAAGAGCGCGACATGAGCCTCGACACCACTGCCCGCGCTGAATTGCTCGAAACCTACCACAGTCGCACTGCCCCAACTGTGGTGATTCTCACCGCATCCGGCGCCGAAGTGATTGAAGGATTCGACCCCGACCGCCTTGACCAGTTGCTGTCGGCTGCTTGATGATCGAAGCCGTTCGCGAGGCCCGCATTTCGAACCCAACCAGCCAAAGCCCGCCATCGCATCCCCTTCGCGGCTACTTGTTCATCGCTTCGGCCGCATTCCTTTGGGGAGTCTCCGCGGCTTTGGGCCGTGCCGTTTTCACAGGAAGGTTGACGCTGGGCGGCAACATTCTTCGCCCAATTGATCCCCTCATTCTTTCGCAGAGCCGCACCACATTTTCACTGCTCGTGTTACTGCCTCTTCTGGTCGCTCTTCGAGGATGGCAACGCATCAAGCTGCCGACTCGCGATCTCGCTTATTGCCTGGTTCTGGGCACGCTGGGCGTGGCGGTCTCGAATTATTTCTATTACGTTGCGATTCAGAGAACCAGCGTCGCGACTGCCATCATCGTGCAATACACAGCTCCGGTGTGGGTGTTGCTGTACGTGGTAGCTCGGCGCCAGCAAAAGCTCACCGGGCAAAAAGTCACCGCAGTTGCTTTAGCCGTGACTGGAATCGCTCTGGTCATCGATGTGCTCGGATCCCGTTCCGGCTCCGCACTTCACCTCGACCCCTACGGCCTTATGGCCGCGCTGTTGGCATCATTCTCGTTCGCGTTCTACAACGTCGGTGGACACGGCATCCTCGCCCGCCACGACCGCTGGCGCGTGCTCGTCTGGACGCTCACCGCCGCCACAGTGTTCTGGCTCATCGTCAACCCACCATGGAAAATCGTCGCCGCCCACTATGTGCCGGCGCAATGGCTGTTCCTGTTCGTATTCTCCATGCTCTCGGTGTTGGGAGCATTCTCCCTTTACTTCCTCGGCCTGCAGCATCTCGAGCCCACGCGCGCCATCATCGCCAGCTGCCTGGAGCCAGTATTTTCCATTCTTCTCGCCGCCCTGCTGCTCGGTGAAGTGCTGCGGCCGCTTCAGATTTTAGGAATTGTTTTAGTCCTGGCGGCTATCGTAAGCGTGCAGCGCCCCGGTAGCAGGGTAATTGCGGACACCGTTATCGTCGAGCCTGTGGAGTAACCACTACGGCAAGCACTTTCCCTTTCGACTCCGGCAATCTCGGACTAAGTTCGGAGCTCGGCGTGAGTTGGCGCGTCGACGGCAAATTGCCGATGGAATCAGGCTATCTGCCGCA
>DATNKA010000721.1:0-3340 GCA_035603655.1 Candidatus Acidiferrales bacterium
GGCATTCGCGCAGGATTGCTTCGTGATCCACATATTTCGTGGTCCACATATAAAGATCCATTCAGCGCAGCCCATCGCCCAAGCCCTCGCCGGGAACGTCCCCTTGTCAGCAACGATCGAGCCTTGGATGGTTACGCTGCGAAAAGATTGTGGCAACTGAATTCTGCTCCCCGTTCACCTCCGGATTCTACCCCTTCACTGCTAATCCCCGCTGTTTCTGCGTCTTACGTTGACCAGATAGGTCCTTTCCGGTAGTTTATTGATATCTGCAGAGTGGGGATCGTGTAGCCTGACCGTACACCCGTCAGGCCCTTATTTTGCATCGGACAGAGCACGGGGACGATCTCAACACTAGGAGCTTAATGGTGCCAAGCAGTCAGGGAAAGACTCTACTTCTACTCAAGCCGCGAGGCTTCTGCGCCGGGGTGGTCCGCGCCATTGACGTCGTCCGTATCGCGCTCGAAGCGTTCGGCCCACCAATCTACGTCCGCAAGGAGATCGTCCACAACAGCTTCGTGGTGGACGAACTGCGCGGCAAAGGCGCCATCTTCGTCGATAGCGAAGACGAAGTGCCCAACGGCGAGCGGGTCATCTACAGCGCCCACGGCGTTTCTCCCGAAGTGCGCGAACACAGCGCCCGCCGCGGCCTGCGCGTGATTGACGCCACCTGTCCGCTGGTCACCAAGGTCCACGTCGAAGCCGTCAAATTTGCCAAGGAAGGCTATTCCCTGATCCTCATCGGACACCACGACCACGATGAAGTCATCGGAACCCTGGGCGAGGCTCCTCTAGTAACCCAGGTGGTCGGCAATCCTGAACAAGTAAAATCACTGTCAGTCCCCGATCCCAACCGCGTCGCCTACCTCACTCAGACGACGCTCAGCCTCGACGAGACCAAGGACATCATCGCCGCCCTGAAGAAAAAGTTCCCCAATATCAAAGGCCCGGCCGCGCAGGATATTTGCTATGCCACGGAAAACCGCCAGGTCGCAGTGAAGCAAGTAGCCTCGGAATCTGATCTGCTACTCGTGGTGGGATCGGAAAACAGCTCAAATTCAAATCGTCTGGTCGAGGTAGCGCGAAATCTGGGCACAAATGCACATCTCATCGACAGCTACAAAGATATTGAGTCCCAGTGGCTGGTCGACGTCAAGACCATCGCACTGACCGCCGGAGCCTCCGCTCCGGAATGTCTGGTTGAGGAAACCATTAACTTCCTTGCTACGAAAGGTTTCGAAAACGTGCAGGAACTCGAAGTGATGCCGGAAAACGTCCGCTTCGGGCTGCCGCCGGAGATTGTCGAGGCCATCGCCGCCGCTCCGGCCAGTGCTACCGCGGACTAACGGAGCCGCAACATTCATGGACACAAACTCCCCTGACCGAAACCTGGCTTCCGCGCCACAACTTCGTTTCGGCAAGATCGATGGCCTGTTCAGCCGTGTATCCGCTGCCATCGGCGCCGCCCGCAAGGTTCTTTTCTCCGCGCAGCACGAGGAAGGTTATTGGTGCGGCGAACTCGAAGCTGACACTACGCTCGAGTCGGATTACATCCTCCTCTACACTCTTCTGGGCACAGGCGATCCTGAACGCTTCCAAAAGGCGGCGAATTGGATTGTCCGGCATCAGAATGAGGATGGCGGATGGAGCATCTATGCGGCCGGCCCATCGAATATTAGCGCCTCCGTAAAAGCCTACTTCGGATTGAAGCTCGCGGGATACGCCGCCGATCATCCCGTCCTGGAGCGCGCCCGTAAGAAGATCCTCGCACTCGGCGGCGTCACCGAAGTCAATACCTTCACCAAGATCTATCTGTGCTTCTTCGGGCAATACGACTACGACGCGGTCCCGGCTATTCCGCCGGAAATCGTTCTTTTTCCCCACTGGTTCTGGTTCAACATCTACGAGATTTCTTCTTGGTCCCGAGCTATTCTTGTGCCACTCTCCATCTGCTACGCCAAGAAGCCGTTCAAGAAAATTCCGCAGGAAATGGGGGTCGAAGAATTGTTTGTTGGGGGCATGCAGAAGTCGCGCATGCACCTGCGCTGGTCGAAGAAGCTGGTTTCGTGGCGCAATCTCTTCCTTTGCCTTGACCGCATGACGCACTGGTTTGAGCGAGTGCACATCCGGCCTCTGCGCTCTATCGCGCTAAAAAGCGCAGAGAAGTGGATGCTCGAACGCTTTGAGATGAGCGACGGCCTGGGCGCAATCTATCCCTCGATGATGAATGCCATCATCGCTCTCCGTTGTCAAGGGTATTCTCTCGACGATCCGCAGGTCATCCGCGCACTGGACGAGTTTGAAAAACTTGGCATCGAAGAGGGCGATACCTTCCGCATGCAGCCCTGCATGTCTCCCGTGTGGGACACGGCCTACGCGATGTTCGCGCTCGGTGAGGCTGGAGTTTCCCCAAACGATCCGCGGATGGTGAGGTGCGCCGACTGGATCCTCCAGAAGCAAGTGCGCAACCCTGGCGACTGGCAAGTCAAAAATAGAAATGGCAAGCCTGGCGGATGGTACTTCGAGTTCAACAACGAGTTCTATCCCGACGTCGACGACAGCGCCATGGTTTGCCTCGCTCTGAGCCGCGTCGAGCATCCCAATGGCCGCTACCAGCGCGAGTCGGTGCAGCGTGCCATTGACTGGATTCTCTCCATGCAGTGCAAGAACGGCGGTTGGGCTTCGTTCGACAAAGATAACGACAAGATGGTTTTCCAGTACATTCCCTTCGCCGATCACAACGCTATGCTCGACCCGCCCACGGTCGATATCACCGGCCGCATTCTCGAGATGATGGCAACCTACGGCTACGATAAGAACCATCCTGCCGTGAGCCACGCGATTCAATTCATCCGCAAAGAACAAGAGCCCGATGGCAGCTGGTTCGGGCGCTGGGGCGTGAACTACATCTACGGCACCGCGCTGGTTCTGCGCGGTCTCGAAGCCATCGGCATGGACAACCACGAGCCTTGCATCCAGCAAGCCGCGGAATGGCTGCGCATGGTGCAGAATCCCGATGGCGGCTGGGGCGAAACCGTGGGTTCCTATGACGACCCGGCACTGCGCGGCGTGGGCGAGAGCACCCCCTCGCAAACTGCCTGGGCCATTCTCGGTATCCTCGCCGTCGGCGATACCCGCAGTGATTCAGTCGCTCGCGGCATTGCGTACTTGTTACGCACTCAAAAGGAAGACGGCTCCTGGGACGAAGACTTTTTCACCGGCACCGGCTTCCCGCGTGTGTTCTACCTGAAGTATCACCTCTATCGCCAGTACTTCCCACTGCTCGCTCTCACGACGTATGCCAAGGTGATGGAGAAAGCGGAGAACTAGAATCCATCAGAGC
>DATNKA010000722.1:0-4113 GCA_035603655.1 Candidatus Acidiferrales bacterium
CCTGCAGCAAGGGGGCGAGATCGATCAAGAAGCCTTGGCCAAGCTGTTGAACTTGCTTCGCTATGTCGGCGGCGATTATGAAAAACCCGAGACCTTCGACCTATTGAAGAAAACGCTCGGTTCAGCCGGTCGCCCTGCACATTATCTGGCGATTCCGCCAAGTCTTTTTACAAGTGTTGTCGAGTCTCTCGCAAAGTCGAACCGCATGAGAAATGCGCGAGTCATTGTCGAGAAGCCCTTTGGACACGATCTTGCCTCGGCCCAGCAGTTGAATGCCGCACTTCATGCGGTGCTTCCGGAGTCGAAAATCTTTCGTATCGACCACTACCTCGGTAAAGAAGCGGTTCTCAATCTTCTGTTCTTTCGCTTCGCCAATAGCTTTCTGGAACCGATCTGGAACCGGAATTACATCGAGAGTGTGCAGATCACGATGGCAGAGAAGTTCGGGATCGAGGGAAGGGGTAAGTTCTACGATGACACCGGGGCGATCCGCGACGTGGTCGAGAACCACATGCTTCAGGTCGTAGCTTTTCTGGCCATGGAGGCCCCCACCGGCATGTATTGCGACTCTATCCGCGACGAGCAGGTCAAGGTATTCCGCACGATTTCCCCGCTGGACCCAAAGCATCTGGTTCGAGGACAGTTCGAGGGCTACCAAAGCGAAAAAGGAGTTGCTCCTGATTCCAAGGTAGAAACGTTCGCTGCTGTGCGTCTGGAAGTTCAGTCATGGCGCTGGTCGGGCGTGCCATTCTTGATTCGCACCGGAAAATGCCTCCCGGTCACAACTACCGAAGTGCTGGTCAAACTTAGAAAACCGCCGCTCGACAATTTGGCTGGTGGATCGAGCAATCATTTCCGCTTCCGTCTCGGCCCAGGTGAGATCTCGCTCAGCCTGAGCGCCCGAGTGAAACGTCCCGGCGAAGAACTCATCTCCATGCCCGCACAACTTTCGGCAGTCGAGGAACACACTGCGGAAGAGGTTGATGCCTATGAGCGTCTTCTCGGCGATGCCATGCATGGAGATGCCATGCTGTTCGTTCGGGAAGACGCGGCGGAAGCGGCCTGGGCTATCGTCGACCCTATCCTCGCGAACGTCACACAATTGCACTCATACGAGCCAGGATCGTGGGGACCTCATGAAGCGGATCGTTTGGCTATCGATTTGGGCGGCTGGCACGACCCCGAAGAACGCAGGGAAAGTAAAGCTCTCGCTCCGCACGCCGCGTAACAAAAACGATCGGACTTCCGATCGCGGACAAAGATAGCTTCGACGGACTGCGTACCATTACGCCGATCGTCTCAGGTGTCGTGTCTGTGGTGGGTCTTCGATCTCCGTGGGTGTGAGGAATTTCAGCTCGCAACGTTCGCAGGCCGCTAGCATAGGGGTGCGAGAACGGAATTTCAATATCACAAATCCCGGTTCATCCGACTGTTTCACACGCTTCTCCACCGCGCAATGCCCGAGACACCTGTAAAAAACCATCTATCTGGAGGCACTCGGGAACAATTATTGTCCCTTATTTGTCCCCAAGTTCTTGGTTGGCTGTTTTTCACCAAGAACTACCTCAGAGGCAATGCCGTTTTGGCACAGCCCGGAGATCATCAAGGGGAGGGAACTTAGTCGCGGAGAAGTGCTTCGAAGTGGTGCCTCGGGTCCTTACTGTTTGAACATCGCGGTGAAAGGGCCACCAACACAATTACCAACAACAACCGAACACCTTGCACGTCCAGCTTCCTCCATGCACGACACAACAAAATCCATGAGATGCCAACAAGACATCGGTCTGGGTGCCCTGAAGGGTGCCCGGAATCCGGCCTCTCGGACGATCACTTCGGTTTGCTGGATCCTTCGTAACGCGAAGGCTTACTCGTAGGTCAGAATAACCAGGGGTTCGCTGTTCCGATACCGAGAATCTGCTTATGGTTCACTGGTCCCCAGCCAATTCATGCGAAGCTTCAGTTTCTGCCTCCTCATGCCTAGTGTTGAGTTCCGCCGCGAACTGAGACTTGAAGCCGCGACTCGCCTCTTCGAACTGGGCTTTAGCCCGCGCCACGTGTCCCAACAATGTGTGCATCTGCTTTGGACCCAACACCAGCAGTCCGAGCATAAGTATGAACAGGATTTCGGTACTCAAGCCCACGATTCACCCCTTGGTAACACTGTGCTCGGCAACGGTCGCTGTGGTTCCGGCCGGCTTCTCGTCCTCAGCTTTCATGGCTGACTTGAAGCCACGAATGCTGTCCCCGAGTCCTTTGCCCAACTCGGGAAGTTTCTTAGGTCCGAACACCAGCAAGGCGATTCCGAAGATAATCAGCAAATGCATCGGTTGAAACAGTCCTTCTAACATATTTGCTTCTCAATTTCTCGTCGAAAGACGCGTGGACAGTGGTGATTGAAGAAAAGGCGGGCGCCGCGGCCCAATGTTTCAGACGCGACGCCCCCGCCAGGCAACTTGCCAGTGCACAGGAACGCTTTGCTTACAAGCGTACGGCCGCATCAGCTTCGGCAGCCATTGCTTGCACTGTTTTGAAGAACTGCTGGCTTTGGCCGATGAAGAGCCCATCTGCGGTGAAGCTTTTGATCGTCGCCACCGCGCCCCCAAATTTATCGGTCAGCGGACGAATGATCGAGACAGGGGGAAGGTTGCGCTTGAATTCGGTAGGGACCGGAAAGATCAAGCTGGGCTGAATCAGCGGATTGAGTGGGTTGAAGAAATTGGGGAATGTCAGGCCGGATGCGGCGTCCGTAAATGGCGCCACCGGGGCTTGCACTGCGTTGCCCGAAAAATCAACCCATTCCAGAAAGTGTGCGACCTCATCTCCGCCGATGCCAAACATGATCTTAACCACTTCCAGGTCGGTCGCTTTTTGAATCAAGGATCCGTAGAGACTCGAACCGCCTTGCTCGATGTATCCGAAGTGAAAGGCCGCCACGTTCGCGATTGCCTGAATATGTGCATTACCGGGAACGTTGAAAGTGGGGTCGGTTGTGCCGAAGTCGGCATCGGTCCGGGGAATGGCGGGAACACCTTTTAGAGTGATCGCCTGAGGAAAGGTGGCGCCGAGGTCGGGATTGGTCTCGCTGCGGTAGCGAACGTACCAACTCGTATCGACGTCGAGATTCAAGAGGTTCGTGAGGCGCCCGATGCCCGTTGATCCTTGAGCTGTACTTCCCGGCAACGTTTCGAACTCGTCGAAGTTGACCGGTTCGGCTCCTCTGGACTCGAGATAGGCGTTGAGGAAGGTGGCGTGGCTGATTTCATCCTTCCAGTTGCTGGTTATGTACTGAGGGCCATCCCCATCGAGGTTCGACAAAGCTACCTGATAGTTGTTCAACGTTGGGGTCGGGTCAACCTCAATCGGTGGAAGCGTGCCGATACCCCCGAGTTCCGCATACTGTGTCCAGAGGTCTGCTTCGATCAGTTCTGCTGCTGCTAGAAAACGGAGGATGGCGATATCGCCCTTGTTGAGCGGGCCGCTTGTTTGAGTCTGAGCTTGTGCGCGGGCCAACGTTGCACTTGTTAACAGTCCTGCGCCCACTGCGGCGCTGCTTGCCAGAAGGCTGCCTTTCAGAAAAGAGCGGCGGTCAACTGGACGACTAATACTGTTGGGGTGAAGCTTCTTTTTCATGTTTGTGTTCCAATTCCTTCCTCATGATTTCGTTCGAGCAGTACTGCGCGTTAGACGCACCGATCAGCGCCGAGATACTTCGAGAATGTCATTTGATTGTCAACTCTTTCTAAGAAAGTTGATCCACTGCGATGTTTCAACATCCGAGTTCGCTTTGCGTCCAGATTCTGTTTCACGCCATGTAAAACTCGGCTGAGCCGTCGTTATTCCCGGGTTTTAAATAAAAATTACTCATCAGCAAAGATGCAAAGATGAAGACTAAGAACGGCTAGTCGCAGTTGCGGATGAGACGCAGAAAAAATGGGCGGCCCGGGGAGGGCCGCCCAAGGAAAGTTCGCTTCTAGAGCGTCCAGGAGAAGTCGTCAACAACGAACGTGTGGGACTTATGCCTAAGTTCCCCCTGTCAATTACTATTCCGTTCTATGATCGATAACTCGCATCACTGTCCCTTATTCTCTTATTCCACGAACACATCCGTTACTC
>DATNKA010000723.1:0-2307 GCA_035603655.1 Candidatus Acidiferrales bacterium
AAGGAAATGCGGTCCACCAACGAACCGGAGAGCTCGGCCAAGATTCGGGACCGAGTGATCCGCACTCGACAGACGCAGATCCAGCGTTTCTCCGGTTCGCGCGAAAAGCTCTACTGCAACGCGCAGATGTCGTCCCGGCACATCCGCACATTCTGCGAACTCTCGGCGGATTGCGAACGACTGCTGGAACGCGCGATGACCCAGCAGGGCCTGAGCGCACGGGCGCACGACCGCATCCTTAAAGTGGCCCGTACGATTGCCGACATGGAAGACACGCCGCACCTCCAGCCCAAACACATTGCGGAAGCCATTCAGTACCGCAGCCTCGATCGCACGTACTGGGCATAGGGGCCAAGGACTCAACACTTTGCGCCCTTCGCTTTCTTCTCTTCTTATGGGGCTCCGTTCTGCTAAAATGCTGTCGGTTCTGTCTCGCCCGGGTACCGTCTCCAAAATCCAAGTTTGAATCCGTTAAAGAGGAAGCCAAAACTATGTCCCTGAACACTTGCCGTCCGGCAAATCGCCGGAGCGACTTTATCGTCTCCTCCACTTTGCCATTTCTTAGGACAACCCTAACCTTGATGTTCTGCCTCTTTGTGGCTTCAAGCGCGATGTTTGCGGGTTCGATCGCACCGCCGAAGCAGTTGACGCTGACAGGAAACTTTCCCGTCGGAGTTGTGAATGCCCCTTATCAGGGAAGCTTAACCGCCACAGGAGGAACCGCCCCGTACACTTATTCTGCTCCCGGATTGCCCAAGGGACTGACGTGCAACGCGACTACGGGAGGGATCACCGGAAAGGTAACGACCGCCGGTCAAACCACTTTCACAGCCCACGTGAAGGATTCAGTCGGCGATACGGGGGAAGCACCTTTCACCTTGACCTTCAACAATCCTCCGATCAGCGTGACGGTAGCGCCGAAAGTTGAGACGCTGCCTTCTGGAGGCTCGCAGGAGTTTCTGGCCACAGTTCTCTACACCACCAACACTGCGGTGACGTGGACGGCGTCGGCAGGAACAATTGACGCCAACGGTAACTTCTACGCGCCCAAGGTGACCGTAAATACCGCAGTGACGATTACCGCGACCAGTGTTGCCGACACTACCAAGTCCGGCACGGCGAAGGTGACGGTCTCCACGGTGAAGCCACCTAAGGTTGCTCTCGAGTTACTGTTCCCACCGACCAACGCAAATCAGCCGTACTACGCCGATGTCCAGAAGTATCTATTGACCAACAATCCGACTGTGGCGGGCGTCGATTTGTGGCTGGAATGGTCCAGCGCCGACCTGGGTCCGACAAACAACCCGCAATACAATTTCAGCGCCTTCGATGCTGAAATTGCTCCATTCATCGCGGCAGGGAAGAAGGTCAACATTATTGTCTGGGCCGTCGCCGACCTGGTGACCAACACATCCACTCCGCAATATGTTTGGAACAATCTTGGAGCTTCCAACATCACGACCTGTGCCGGAGAACAGATCCCAAATTATTTCAATGCGGCGTTCCAGGTTCCGTACATGGCATTCATGGCGCAGGTAATCCAGCACTACGGATCCAATGCATCCGTTGGATACATTCGTATGGGCTTGGGACGCGGAGGCGAGACATTCCCTTCACAGAACTTCGGCAACGACCCCTGTACCCAGACTTTCGAAAACGATTGGGGATGGAGCGACGCTACCTGGGAAGCATATGTGGATGCCATGGTGGACTACGAGGTGACGCTGAATTCGCCAAAGCAGTTGATGATTGGCCTCGATACCGTCGACACCTACACGATGGCTGACATCGAAGCCGCCAACGCTGTGCCTCAGAAAGTCGCACTGGGGAACGAAGGATTGGAACAGTCCGACATCACAAAGTATCCCATCTGCTCGGCGGACTGGTGCAATCTTTGGACATTGTACAAAACCGCGGGAGTGCCGTTGGAGTTGCAGACCATTCAGGCCAGCGACCCGACGAATAATCCTCCGGTTGGATCGCTGACCATCATCCTGCCCTTTGCGGTCGAGCATGGCGCAACGATTATGGAGATTTACACCGACGACTGGCTCCAGGGGTTTGATCCGAACTATCCCAACTACGCCACCTACGGTGCGGCCTATGCGGCGGCCATCAAGGCGGCGGCACAAGGGAAGTAGCATCGATCGATGGGATGGGTTTGCTGGATGTTTGTATGCGGCGGGAATGAAATCCCGCCGCACTTTTTTTGTTGTGCCTATTCTTGAGCGACCAAGTGTCTGAGCGCTTGACCAATGTCTTCCGTTCTCACTCGGTTACGGTGTAGGTCGTGTTTGACTTGATATA
>DATNKA010000724.1:0-16371 GCA_035603655.1 Candidatus Acidiferrales bacterium
TGGCATTGAGTGTAGAAATCATTTTTTCCGCTGCTGGCGGGATCGTCACATCGCGGGACAGCACGATCTCCCTTGCTGGAACTTCCCTGCCGTAAATCTGCTTATTGGCGCTATTGTCGGGACGAACGGTCGATCCCTCTAGAGAGATGCCGGCAAAGGCTCCGCGGGCACGAGAATAGCTCAAAATGTCCGCCCGCAAGGTGGCGTCCGTTTCTGCCGACGCAGTGCGGCCGACCGGGCCTGCCGCTACCGATGCATCCCCTCCAAGCTTCACTTTGCTGGCCAGAATTCCCCTCGCACCACTTTCGTTCATTACCAGCAACACAAAGTCTGTGGCCTCGCCACCGATTTGGAGGCCAAAGCTGCCGCCCTCAAGGGCCATCATGGTGGGCGCTCCCCAGGATTTGCTGAAATCCTCACCTTTGCGACAGGACATAGCACCTCGCCCGTAACTTCCACCAACAATGAATGCAGCTTTCAAAACGGACGGGAAGACGACCACACAATCGGCCTTGTCGAGCAAGTCCTGGGGGATGTCGTCGGGAACATCGAGAATCTCTTTCAACACAGTGCCGCTGTTCCTCAAGCGATCTTCGTCTTTTTCCTGGTCAGCTGCGGAAGCTGAAGAGGAGAGAAGGGGCAGAACAACGAGCAACATGCTCATGAGATACGTAATCGGTTTCTTCATGATGGTTTCTCCTTGCGCGATTTCGAACCACCAGACGAGACTCTGCTATGACTTCCGGCTAATAGCAGAAAAGCAAGAATCTGCCACCGCCAGTCCTGATCGAAATCTAAGCAAAGCACTTGCCAAAGTGCGGCAGAGGGGAACAAACGGCGGGCGCATCAATTGCAGAGAAACTCAGACGGGCTAGATCGCTGCTTCCACAATGCCGCTGCAACCAGTGTCGGCCAACCGACACATGTCGTCCCGCGGTCACGGAGTCGTGAGATATCGCCGTGGGATAGGTGGGCCTAGCTGTGGAAGAGAACGCATCAAAGAACAAGGATTCCTTGAAGGAATGGATGCAGTTTATCCTCAACATCAAGCATTTGTGCTAACTGCTTGTCCGGCCTACGATTCCAGTGGTTATTTCGTCGCGCGTAACCAAATTCTGCGCGTCGGGTTAAGCTTCTCAAACGATGCCATCTATCGAAACCTTGACCACCGTTTTCCCTCTACTCGTCTCGTAGTAAGTCCGTTCCGGGCGCTTAGGCGGACGAATCAAATCGGTTACCGGGACCGACTAAATACCTTCGACGCCTGCGACTTCTTCCATTCGCCTCAGCACAGCCGAGAAGTCCTCTTCCGCATTGCGTGCCAACTCCTCTGAATTGACATAAAACGCCGCTTCGGTCGCAGGCATGGCGACATTCTCTTGTGCCGCCGCCTCCAGGATCAACTGAAAGTCCTTGTTCATGAGACGCAGTGGAAACTGCTGAGCGTAATCATTGACCGCTGCCTTCGCCAGTTTTCCCACATGGGCCGGAGCGATCACGGCTGTCTTGGATAAGACCGTAAGCAACCGTTCGCGATCGATACCAGCTTTCTCGCCAAGCACTACAGCCTCTGCAATCGCCTGCATGCCGACACCTAACAGCGTGTTGACGACCAGCTTCATCGCCGTTCCGGAACCTGAACCGCCCAGAAGAAAGTATTGTTTTGCAATGGCGTGGAATATTGGTTTGGCGGCGCGGAAGACCTCTTCGTTGCCGCCTACCAGCAGAGTAAGGATGCCTTGTTCGGCGGCGGGAGTGCTGCCCGAGATGGCAACGTCCAGTACCTCGATGCCACCTCTGGCGCCGATCCGGTGCAGCTCGCGCGAGCTTTCGGGAGAGATTGTGCTCATCTCCAGTACGACGGTCTTCGACCGTGCTCCAGCAAGAACTCCCGCGGGTTCGCTGTAAACGCTCCGAACCGCATCGTCGTTGGTCAGGCACGAGAGAACCACGTCGACAGTGCGCGCCAGTTGCAGAATATTCTCCGCCACGGCGGCGCCCCGTTGAGCGATGGCCTCCACCTTGGTGAGATCCCTGTCGTATACACAGAGTTGGTATCCGTGATCAAGCAGCCGTTGCGCGATCCGGCTTCCCATATTGCCGAGGCCAATGAATCCGAGTTTCGCCTGATCTGCAGTAAGACGTTGCATAGGGTCTCCGTTGTTTTCTGAATGTCGACGTGCATGTGACAGCGCTTCGACGCGGCCGTCAGGATGTGGTCAGCGTCCCTGCCGAAATTTTTGCTCCCAAATCAGACGCCAGTCCGTCAGACATTCACCCTGGCACTTGAACTCTTTGCCAGGTCCACCCATTCTTCCCCCGCACCCAGGGCACACCCAATTCAGGATGCCCGATATCACATCCCCACTCTCCGGGACTGTAATCCAATTCATTTTCATTGACTGCATAAGCACCTCGCGAAAGAAAAGTTTCCGGGCTTCCAGGCTGCGGCGGCGGCCAGTACCAGGAACTCCCCTGGCGCCGGCCGGTTGTCAAAGAAGCCACCCACTTTGGACTGAATGCATTTCCTGTTCCAAACAAGAGGAGCGGCAGTTGCGTTCAAGGACCTCATGTCAAATTACATTTACGCAACCGAGTTCTTCCCCGTGGCATCAGAGCGGTATGGCAATGTGCCAAGAGCAGCAGTCGCCTTCGCAGTCCCGCCTACTCCCGTTTCATCATTCCGCTGCAAAGGCGGCTCATGCTCTGCCGCATCTCCGAGACAGACGACCTTATTCATTATTCTTGATGATTTTTGCCTTGCACGTCTCCTGAAGCAACCCACTGAAAAACCAAGGCCAGCTGTTTCTCTGCGATTCGGCCTTCGAGACCCCCTTAAAGTCCCTACCAGTCGATATGCGGACAGTCGCGTCCGCCGCAGGATACGTCCTCTTATTCACAGCACCATCACCGGGGTAGTCTATTTCGCTGAAAACGCGCCACTAAGCTAACCGGCATTTGATTGGACAGCGGCGTGCATTTTGTTGCTGAGAGCGGTCAAGCGCGAATCGGCGATGACCTGCATTCCTCAGCCAAGTGGAGCAAGCAAGAAAGCATCGCGAATCATAGCGCAAGAAAGATCGGGACAGAAATCATGTGGATTGTTCGACTAGCATTACGGCGGCCCTACACATTCGTGGTCATGTCCATACTCATCCTGATCATGGGTGGGCTCGCCATCGTTCGCACTCCAACCGACATTTTTCCGAACATCAACATCCCCGTCGTCAGCATCATCTGGACCTATAACGGTCTCATCCCGCAGGACATGGCCGACCGAATTGTTACGATTACCGAGCGGAATCTTACTACCACCGTCGACAACATTGAGCACATCGAGTCTCAGTCGCTCTATGGAATCGCGGTCGTGAAAGTCTTCCTGCAGCCGACCGCAAACATACAACAGGGCATTGCGCAGGTCACGGCGAATTCTCAGACCCAACTCAGGCAATTGCCTGCCGGCACCACGCCGCCCCTCATCATTGCCTACAGCGCATCGAGCGTGCCTGTTCTGCAGTTGGCTCTGTCGGGTCAGAATTTGTCAGAACAACAACTCAACGACTATGGCCTCAATTTTATTCGGACGCAGCTCATCACCGTGCCTGGAGCATCGGTGCCCTATCCCTATGGCGGCAAACAACGCCAGGTGCAGGTCGATTTGAACACCACCGCATTGCAGTCGAAGGGACTGTCCGCGCTGGATGTAGTCAATGCGATCAGCGTGCAAAATCTGGTTCTGCCCACGGGAACGTCCAAGATCGGCCCCACAGAATACGATGTTTCCGTTCCGAACGCAGCACCCCAGACAATTGCGGACCTGAACCGGATTCCGATCAAGACGATCGGCGGAACCACGATCTACATGAAAGACGTTGCCTGGGTGCGCGACGGCTTTCCCCCGCAGACGAACATCGTAAAGGTGAATGGGCAGCGCTCTGTACTATTGACCATCCAAAAGGCGGGGAACGCATCAACGCTGAACGTGATCTCAGGCATCAAGGCCCTTCTGCCCCAAATTGCTGCGACCGTCCCGGCTCAACTGAAGATGACCCCGCTGGCGGATCAGTCGATTTTTGTGCGGGGTGCGATCAGCGGAGTGGTCAGGGAAACGCTGATTGCCGCCTGCCTGACTGCCTTCATGATTCTCACCTTTCTGGGCAGTTGGCGAAGCACCGTGATCATTGCAACATCGATTCCGCTGGCCATCCTGACCTCTATCATTGTTCTTAGCGCGATCGGACAAACCATCAACATCATGACGCTCGGCGGGCTGGCTCTGGCGGTCGGCATACTCGTCGACGACGCCACCGTCGAAGTCGAGAACATCAATCGCAACCGGGAAGCAGAACCAGAAAAAGATCTCGACGGAGTTGTTCTGGATAGCGCATCGCAAATCGCGACTCCGGCTTTCGTCTCCACCCTCTCCATCTGCATCGTGTTTGCCCCGATGTTCTTGCTGTCAGGGGTGGCGCGATACCTGTTCGTGCCGCTGGCCGAAGCGGTCGTATTTGCCATGCTAGCCTCGTATTTCCTCTCGCGGACCATCGTTCCGACAATGGCGAAGTATTTGTTGCGAGGAGAAAAAAGGGAGGCCGGGCAGGCCCCCAGCCGTAATCCGCTGCTACGACTTCAGAAACGCTTTGAGGAGGCGTTCGAGAGATTTCGTACCAGCTATCGGAGGGCGCTGGATTTTTGTCTTCATCACAGGCGCGCTTTCCTGATTGTCTTCTTCGCGAGTTGTTTGGGTTCTTTGGCCATCCTCATTCCCTGGCTGGGCCAGGATTTTTTCCCCAATGTTGACAGCGGCACTTTCAAACTTCACCTGAGCGCTCCCACTGGACGGCGTATTGAAGAAACCGCGAACCTTTGTGATCTGGTCGAACGGGCAATTCGACAGCAGATTCCAGCTGCGGAGGTCCAGAGCGTCATAGACAACATCGGCTTGCCCTATAGCGGCATCAATCTTTCTTACAGCAATTCAGCCCCGGTTGGCACCCAGGATGCCGATGTTCTTGTGACCCTCTCGGCCAACCACCATCCCACTGACAACTACATTCATCAACTTCGTCTGACACTTCCGAAACAATTTCCTGGGGTTTCGTTTGCTTTCTTGCCCGCTGACATGGTCGGGCAAATCCTCAATTTTGGATTGCCCGCTCCCATCGACGTTCAGGTCGTCGGAAACGACGTGGCGGGAAACCGAAAGTACGCGGACCAACTGCTCGCGAAGATGAGGTATGTTTCCGGAGCGACCGACCTGCGGATACAGCAGCCCTTCGATGAGCCCTACCTCCGACTGAGAGTCGAACGGACAAAAGCAGAACAACTTGGTTTCACCGCGCACGACATTGCGCAGAATCTTCTGGTGTCATTGAGCGGCAGCTTCCAGACTTCGCCCTCGTTCTGGCTTGATCCAAACAATCATGTCAGCTATCAGATCGCGACTCAAACACCACAATATCGCGCTGATACGCTGCAGGACATTCAGAACGTTCCCATCACAGGTACCAATCCAAACGCTCCTCCGTCGCTTATGGCCAGTCTGGTGTCCACGGAGCGAGGAGCAGGAATGGCGGTAGTTTCTGACTACAACGTTGCCCCAGTCATTGACGTCTTCGGGTCCGTCGCGGGTCGCGACCTGGGTGGCGTAGCGGGGGACATCAACAAGATTCTTGACGAAACTCGCTCGCAATTACCGCGCGGTTCTCGAGTCGTGGTCCGCGGGCAGGTGCAGACGATGCGAGCATCCTACATCGGTCTTTTGAGCGGGCTCGCGTTCTCGATCGGGCTCGTGTACCTGCTGATCGTTGTCAATTTTCAGTCCTGGCTCGATCCATTCATCATGATTTCCGCGCTGCCCGCAGCGCTCGCCGGCATTGCCTGGTTCCTGTTTATCACGCACACGAACCTAAGCGTACCCGCGCTTATGGGAGCCATCATGTGCATGGGGGTCGCAACGTCGAACAGCATTCTGGTTGTGAGTTTTGCCACCGAGAAAATGACGGAAGGAATGGATTCTGTTGCGGCTGCGCTCGAAGCCGGATTTACGCGCTTTCGCCCGGTGCTGATGACCGCCCTGGCCATGATCATCGGCATGGTACCCATGGCTCTCGGACTCGGTGACGGCGGCGAACAAAACGCCCCGCTTGGCCGGGCGGTGATCGGCGGATTGATTTTCGCGACGGTCTCGACGCTGTTTTTTGTCCCGGCATTCTTCAGCGTGCTTCAAGGTTCACGCCGGCATTCAACCCACGCGGAAAGGGCACACTAGAGATCAAACGGTATGGAGCTATTTATGTCGGTTCAAAGTGAAGATACAACACGAAGCAGCGGTGAAGCGATGCCGCCAAACGAGCAAACCGGAAAGCGTTCGCCCAAGCCTTGGCTGGGTCTGGCGATTGCCTCGATTGTGGTTGCCGCTCTCCTCGTATCGGGCATCTGGTTGCGGCTTCGGGCCCGCACCACCCTGAACACTGAGACGGGTCAGACAGCTCTGACGGCAGTGTCGGTTGTTTCGCCTAAACAGACGGCGCCGACCGACGAAATCGTCCTGCCCGGAAACGTCCAACCATTCATCACTTCACCTATTTACTCCCGTACGAACGGTTATCTGAAAAAGTGGTATTTCGATATTGGAGCGCACGTCAAAAGGGGGCAACTACTTGCCGTAATCGAGACGCCGGAGGTCGATCAGCAACTCCAGCAGGCTCGCAGCAACCTATTAACCGCGCAGGCAAACCTCGAGCTCGCTTCAATCACGAAAATTCGGTATCAGGGATTGTTGAAAACGAACGCCGTCTCCCAGCAGGATGTCGACAACGCGGTCGGCACCTACAATGCGAATAAAGCGATCGTCGAAGCGGACAAAGCAGCCGTACAGCAGTATTCGGCGTTGGTATCTTTTGAAAAAATCTACGCGCCATTCGATGGTGTGATCACGGCGCGTAACACCGATATTGGCGACCTGATAAATTCCGGGAGCAGTAGCAACGTGAAAACCGATCTCTTTCACATTGCTAAACCCGAAACATTGCGCGTCTACGTGAACGTCCCGGAAGAATACTCGCGAGGAGTCAAGGTTGGGATGACAGCAGATCTTAGTCTCGCAGAATTTCCGGACCGCAAGTTTCAGGGAAAGGTGGTGCGCACTGCCGATGACATTAATTTGACGACCCGCACTCTGCTGATCGAGATCGATGTCGCCAATCCGAAGGGCACGCTGCTCACCGGCTCGTACGCCGAGGTCCACTTGGCAATTCCGACGCAGGCTTCTACCTTCTTGATTCCAGTTAATACTCTGCTCTTCCGGACAGAAGGTTTGCGTGTCGGAGTTGTTAAGGACGGGAAAGTTGTGTTGACTCAAGTCACTCCGGGCCACGATTTCGGCAATGAGATTGAGATCGTGTCTGGCCTCAAGGCAAATGATCACGTCATCATCAATCCCCCCGACTCAATCCTTTCCGGACAGGCAGTTCAAATTGCTCAGGCAGCATTGCCGGGAGATACCAAGTGAAGCGACCTCGAAAAGTGATTTTCAGTAGTTCACGTAAAACCGCCGCGCGGGTTCTGGTAGCGATAGCAGCACTTCAGTTGACTGGATGCGTGGTTGGTCCGAAGTACCACCAGCCGGCGGTACCGGCTCCTCCTGCCTATAAAGAGGTAGGGGATTGGAAGCCCGCCGAACCTAATGACCAAAATCTGGGCGGTAATTGGTGGACCGTTTTTCAGGATCCACAACTCGACGCGCTGGAACTCCAGGTCAATGTATCGAATCAGAACCTGAAATCCGCAGAGGCGCAATTTCAGCAAGCGCGAGCCGCCCTGCGCTACAACCGGGCCGACTACTACCCAACCGTGACGGCTGGGCCATCGGCGACCCGAACGCGCGTTTCTGCTAACGCTCCTACCGGTTCGCTGTTGCGCGGCGTCACCTACAACGACTTTGTATTCCCGTTCGACGTTTCCTATCAGGCCGACGTCTGGGGACGAGTTCGGAAAACCGTGGAGTCTTCTCGAGAGCAGGCGCAAGCCAGTGCCGCGGACCTGGCTACGGTTAACCTGAGCATGCATGCGGATCTGGCAGTCGATTACTTTCAGGCTCGCAGCCTGGATGCCCAGGAACAACTTCTGAACACTACGGTTACCCAGTACGAGCAAGCCCTGGAATTGAATGAAAGCCGCTTCCAGGGAGGTATTGCTTCGGAGGTAGAAGTTGAGCAGGCAAAGACCATACTTCAGACTACCCGGGCACAAGCGATCGATGTTGGGGTGGCGCGAGCGCAGTTTGAACACGCAGTCGCAATTCTGATCGGAAAACCTCCCGCAGAGTTCAGCCTTCCTCCGCTACCCCTCACCGCACCGCCTCCCCACATCCCTGTTGGCGTACCTTCGCTACTGCTCGAAAGACGCCCGGATATTGCAGCTGCAGAAAGACTGGTGGCATCCGCCAACGCTCAGATCGGAGTTGCGAAGTCGGCCTACTACCCGGCCATCAGCCTGGGCGCCTCGGGAGGATTTGAAAGCTCCAGCATAACTACCTTACTCAATGGTCCTAGCGGCCTGTGGTCTTTTGGACTGTCTGCCGTTGGGACCGTATTTGACGTGGGAAGACGTCGCGCTCTCACCGACCAGGCGCGTGCGGCTTATGACTCTCAAGTCGCTAACTATCGACAGACGGTGTTGAACGGATTTCAACAGGTGGAAGACAATCTGGCGGCGGTGAGGATTCTGGAAAACGAGGCCCAAGTTCAGGACCAAGCGGTTGTCGCAGCCCAGCGTTCACTAGATCTTTCGATCACGCGCTACAAGGGCGGCGTTACAAGTTATCTCGAGGTGATTACCGCGCAAAATGCCGCACTTACGGATGAAGTGACGGCGGTCAATATTTTGGGACGCCGGATGGCCAACACCGTGTTGTTGATTCAAGCCCTCGGCGGCGGATGGGACCGATCAAGCTTGCCGGAGCGTCCTGAATGCTGCGGTAAGCTGGTGAGCAGCACGGGCTCAAACTGACTCTTCTGCCAGAACGGCATGGGAATCGGTTCGCATTAAAACGGGCGGTTGATGTTCGGTTCCCAGAAATGGTCGACAAAGTCATGGATCTGATTACCGATCCTGAGCAGATGACGACCTATTCGTCTGCCGGAGCAGATTGCCGAGGTGGCACAGGAAGCGGTACGGACGGAAAATGACAATGCAAAGCGTTCGCTTCGCGTTTGCCATTAGCAGACGGTTTCCGCAAGGCGATTGCCGCGAACGGAAAGTATTAGGAGACAGCAGGGGTTGATGCCCTCGATATCGGCAATCTGGTCGCGTTACTGTTTCTGAAGATCACTAAAATATTGCTGCCGCGTCGCGCACTTTCAGTTAGTTCTCACCCTGGGAGCAGTGGCAGGCAGTATGCTGTCCATTCTCTCGTCGTGGGGAATCGCCTGGTGTCAGAAGTCTCTCAAACCACCTTCTCCGTCGCGAACTCCCGGTCGTATCGAGCACCGGGCGGAGTCGGGAGCCGGGGGCTGGCAGCGCGTGTTCCCTTGGCGTTCGCGCGTCGGTGGGTGGCAATTTTGGCAGTGAGCAGGAGCGCTGACAAGCTTCCGAGGATAACGACGATAGCTCTCCAATCTCGCATCACCGGATCGTTCTTCATGAGGGTGAGTGCGAGGAAGACGCACAACAGGTGCACGCAGAACACCGGGAGCGAGGACTGGCCGAGCATCACCAGGGGCCGGACCGCAAACGGCCTCAAAACCGATCGAAACCTGATCGCCAGGACTGCGACCGCAGTGAAATCGATCATCCGGCCCACGCCAAAATCCCACTTATCGAACAGCAAGCCGGACTTCCCGAAGGTGACGACCCCGGCTAGTTGCGCGTAGCGCAATACCAGAAAAAAAACCGCCACTATCGCCGCCGGAACCGCCATCTGCTTCACCCCGTCGAGGCGAAAATCGTTTTTAGCCCATCGCACGCCCAGCCACAGCCCGACTAACCACCACAGCTGCCATGCCCAGAGATCGAACGCGCCCATCTCGTTCAACGGGATGTGCAGGCCGAAGGCGCGACTTTGCACTTGATATACGAAACTCCGAAATCCGAACTGCGCGAGCAGCCAGAGGGTGAAGCCTCCAGTGAGGGCGTACTTCCATCCAAATCGCTCCCCCAGTGTTAGTGCGAAGGGTGTCAACGCGAGCAGTACGATGTAAATCGGCAGGATATCCAGGAGCGGCGGCCTGTAGAGCATCAATGCCGCATCGGTGAAAGCGCGTGTGCGGCCCGCGGAAAAGTAGAAGTCGAGAAGATTATGCACTGCAGGCGTTTTGCCGTGCGCCGCAATCGGGGCTTCTATCACAAAGGCAAACGCCAGCAGCAACAGCTGGTAGCCGTACAGCTTTCCGGTTCGTATCCCTAACTTCCGCCACATCGCGCCGTACCCGTCGCGTTCGGCGATCCGGAAATAAATGCGGCCTGTAAACAGGGCGGAGAGAAAAATGAAGCCTTCTGTTGCGGCGAAAAACCCAAACGGCTGATTCACGTATGTGCTCAGGATGGTTGGCAAATGGGTGCAGGTGATCCACACCAGCATCAGGCCGCGAAGAGCATCGAGTTCTTCTATTCGCTGTGGCATCGCTTCCCCGTCATTACTTGTTCGCAAACCGGGCAATGTCCCCGCTGAACTTCTGCAAACCATGGGACTCTACGTATTGCCTGGCCTTCGGATCCTGCTTCAAATAGGCATCCCAGAACGCGAGCGTTTCGAGCTGCGCGCATTGGAATACCTGGACACGATGGGCTTCATCCCGAAAAAGGCCGGCGAATCCCATGTGCGTTCCACCCTCGAGTTCGACCTCGTATTTGTTGCCCGCGGGCCCTTTTGCGAATGCCTCACTTCGCCAAACTGGCTCCTCGCCAAATGGGCCGAAATCTCGCGAACCGTACATAAGCAGCATGGGGACACGAACGGCATCCCACGAGCGCGCGCTCAGCCCCATGATGCCTTCCCCTTGAGGCGATAACAGCACAACGGCAGAGACCCGCTTGTCCGCAAAACTCTGCGGCGCGGCTTTTCCCGGCAGCAGTATCGTCGTGCCACCGATTAGACCAGCCGTATAAGCGCCGAATGAGTGTCCACCCACGCCGATATGCTGGAGATCGAGTTTGCCCGCGAGTTGCGGAGCAACGGTTTCGACGTGCTCAAGCGTATCGATGATGAAGGAAACGTCCTCGGGGCGGTTCTCCCATCCCCGGGGATCGCCGAGCGCCTGGCGCAGGGAGCCGCTGAAGCCGGAGTCGGCAACGGAGTCGGCGTGAGAAGGATGAATGCTCACATATCCGTAGCTGGCCCAGTATTGGCCGAGTCCGGAGTAAGCATCTTTGGATGCCATCGCACCGTGGGAAAAGATAATGACCGGAAACCGTCCTAAAGCAGCGGGATAATAGATTTTGATTGGGATGTTCTTATTGCGCGCCGGATCGTGTAACACAATATCGCCGACCGTCAGTACCTTATATGGCCCTGAAATCGGGGCGTATTGGCACCAGCCAGTGCGCGACCACAGGCAAGCTAAGACAACCGCAATGATTGCCATCCAACTGGGTTGCCTAGGACGCACAGCTAAGATTCCCTCCGCCATTTTCGCAACTGTTTCGCCACTAGTTTAGAGTTGGTCTCGGGAAACTTGGTTTCACGGAAAACACTTCCGAGCCCGCGATGGCGCGAAAGTTGGGTGCCGGAGCAAGAATAACGCAGCGGCTCGGTCGCGAGTAACCCTGAAATCTGAACACGAATGTCCGATCCGCTGCCACCCACATTCGACGTTACCTTTTCTCCTCCGGAGGGAAATGTGCGAACATCTTCTGCACTCCCTTGTCGAGATTCTTGGTGTTCTTTTGTGCATTGTTGGAAAGTGTGTCGCTGGACGAGCTCCGCCAGATTAAAGTCTTGGTCTTGGCGTCGAACAGATCGACTACGAGAGAACCGACCTGGTAGGTTTCAGTGGTCGTGGTTGCGTCTCCAAAGCCTCCGCCCCCGAATCTTCGCCAGCCCCAACCCCCTCCCAAGCCGTCATAAAAAGTGTTGAGGGTCTGTTGCTGCTGCGTGATCTCCACCGCTACGATAGAGACATCGCCGCCCGAGTCGACCTGGGTCCAGCCTTTTGCGGTTAGAGCCCCGTTCACAGCGTCCTTAATACGGTCGACCAATAGCGGATCTTTCGTTTGGACTTTCTCCCAGGAATACGTTCTGTATTGTCCGAAATTTGCGTTGTGATCGTAGTCGGTCTTCACCTGCTGGCCAAATGACACAGCGGTTAATGCCAAGAACATCGCGATCGAAAACAATATTGTGCTTTGTACCTTCATGATTTCTCCTTTAGTTTAGTTTGTTGAAAACATCCGGCAGGGCCGGCTTCGTTATTGCGGTTTGCCAGCGCTCCTGGCTGAGAGCGTGTGTTTTTCTGCGGCGGCAGCTTTGGCGGCATTTTGTTCGACTTTCGACGGCATAATCCGTATCTCGGAATTTTGTCCCTCGACCCAGATGGCGCTCAGGAAATCGACCTTGCCGTACTTGTTGAAAGTGACATCGCTTTGAGCCCGAGGAGTATTGGAGGTAGCAATTTCATACTCCACGTAGGCCGAGTGTGAGCCGTTGTCGTCCTCGACCAACAAAAGATTGGCATCCAGGTCAGGCTGAGTCACGGTGTAACTACCTGCAGGCATCTTTGCGTTGCCCGCATAAAACGCGGCTGGCGCGTTAAACTTCACGCTATTGATGATCTGCGCCATGCTGGGGATGGCACAGAGGACTGATAGCCATCCCATGGACACAATCAGTTTCTTTAAAGTGTTCATTCTGTTTTCTCCTAAGATTTCGGTCGTGTTTGGCTGGGCATTCAGACGAGAACGCCAAGCTCATAACCATGCATATGCACTAGGGATGCCAAACCTGAACACCGTAAAAGATCGCGGCAAGTGATGGAATGCAGGAACAATCAGCACTGCTACGATCGCGATTAGGCCCGAATAAACATGCGTCCCTCTAAACCCGGCCTCCCGCGGTCGACACTCGTCGGCCCGCAGTCATTCGCCGAGAAGGGCGTGAGTTCTGGCGGCTACGTCATCTCGACGGATGGCCTGCAGAGCTCTAAACACTGCCCTGCCCCAACTACGCGGCTTTCCAAATTTTTGTGCTCAGTAAAGCTCGAATAGATCTCGAGTGTCGGCGGGCTGATAGCGCGTCGGCATTCGGACGGTCTCAAGGTTTCGCGTCACCGTTGAGAGCAGCGGGGTGTGGATTGGTATCAACATGTCGTGGTGTCGGAGGTTGCAGCAAGGCGACCGTCTATGGACCTTGAACTGCTGAAGATTTTGTGAAGATTAGCAGTCTGGGCGCTTTCTCCTATGGGCAGATGGAAAGCCCAACCATCGCTAGGAGTATGAGGTCGACTTTTGAAGGAGCAACAAAATGAAGAACCTGCGCAATGTGAGGCCCTCGTTTGCCTTCGTTACATTTGTTTGTGCCGCGGCGATATCGGGAACTGTCTCGCAAGCAGCGGGACAAGTGGGAACAGGGGAGACGGTCATCCAGAAGGCCACTGAGCAGTTTGAGAGCAGCCCCCTGAAAACTACACCTCTGGACAAGGGTGTGTGGATGTTTTCAGGGGACGGAGGAAATGCTACGGCGATCGTGGCGGCAAGTAGCACTCTGCTGATCGATAGCGGAATAGACTCGCGGGTTTCTGAGCTGGGCGATGCGATCTATAAAGCGACGGGGCGCCCGGTCACACGGCTGGTAAATACTCATTGGCACTTTGATCACACCGGAGGGAACATTTATTTCGGCTCCGGAGGCGTAACCATCTTAGCTCAGGAAAACGTGAAGAAGCGGCTATCTTCGGTGCAGAACGTGCCTTTCACAGGCTTGCGCGACGGCCGGTATCCAACCCAGGCGCTACCCACAGTGAATTATTCCGACAGCACGACCTTGCAACAGGATGCTCAGAAGTTGACATTGGTTAACTACGGTCCTGCACATACGGATGGAGACACAATTATCTACATCGCTCCGGCGAATATTGCGGTGGTTGGGGACATTTTCTCGAATCACTTTTACCCCATCATCGATCTGGCGTCGGGAGGATCTATCGATGGGATGATCCATTCCGTCGATCAAATTCTGGCGCAAACCAACGAGCAGACAAAGATCGTCCCAGGCCATGGGCCAGTCGCGACTCGTTCCGATCTACAGGATTACCGTGACATGCTGGTGCAGGTTCGGCAGCGCATCAAGGGTTTGGCGGCGGCAGGAAAAACAATAGATGAAGCAGCGGCCGCAGCGCCGATTAAAGACTTCGATGCCAAATGGGGCAGTGGTTACGTATCGCCGGATGTTTTTGTAAGAATGGTCTTCACTAGTCTGATTGACAGCAGCAATACGAATCGGTAGCCACATCACTCCCCGGTGCAAAGAGTCACAGTCATCGAGGGTTACTGTCATGATCGGCGATGATGGTTTTGTCGGAGGCATCCCCTTGCTCTTTCATCGCCGATCTGAAACCGCGGATACCTTCTCCGATTCCTTTACCGAGCTCGGGCAGCTTCTTAGGTCCGAACACAAGCAACGCAATTCCGAAGATCACCAACAGATGCGTCGGCTGCAATAGTCCTTCCATCATGAATCCCCCTTTTATCGAAAGTTTCAGAACATCTCAGTAGGAGACTTTGCAGGCGCCGCTTCCGTGCTTGGGAAACAGCGCCTTCCATCTCTCGATTTATCAGCGAACAGCTATCGCGGCAGGATCTCGAACTTTTCTGCTGGCATGGTTTGGATCGCGTTCTTATCGAGCTTCAAATGCGAATAAACCATTTCAGGAGGGAGCCGCCGGATCCACTGGTTGAGAGACATGTCCAAGACTTCGCTCGCCTTGAACAGCTCCAGAAACACCAGATCCGTATCGCCAGTGTTTTCCACGTAGTGACCAGCATTGAATGGAACGAAGCCGACATCGTTGGCATTGAAGTCCATGGTACGTGCCGATCCAACGGGCATAAACACCGTCATTCGCCCCTTCCCCGCCATCCAGAACTGCCACTCGGAGGCGTTGGGATGCCAATGGAGCTCGCGCATGCCTCCGGGCTTGATCGTATTCAGGGCAGCCGCAATATTCTTCGAGACAGGAAAGTTATGTGAATCGACGATGCGTATTTCGCCCCCGGTAGTTCGCTTGGTCGGCGCCATCGCTTCCATTTTGAAGGTGTACTGGATGGGAGACTGCACTTTCTGCCCGCCAACTGCTGCCCTATCCTCCGCCAATGACTTCGGCAAGTCTGCCGGAAAAATGTAAAGCGGACCAGTCGGTAGATTAGTCAGGGCGCTCTCCGGTAGTCCGAAGTTCTTCGACAACACTTCCGGAGGCGTATGCGCCACCCACTCCGAGAGAAGCATTGTACCGTCTTCCGAAAACATGCCTTGATCGAAGACCAGGAGAAACTCGCATCCGTCGGGCGCCAGGCCTTGGATAGAATGAGGATAGCCGGCCGGGAAGTACCAAAGATCGCCCTTGGTCACGTCGTCGATGAAGATTGTCCCATCCGGATTCAATAGCGTAACGCGGGCATTTCCATAGAGCATGATGGCCCACTCATCGGCCGTGTGCCAGTGCAGCTCGCGAAAGCTGCCGGCGGTCAAACGCATGTTGACGCCCGCTAAATCCGTGGAAGACGGCAGTTCGCGCTGCGTCACCTGATGAGTCCAGCCGCCGTCTTGAACTCGCTTCTTGGTCAGATCGTAGGAGTACCAAATGGGACCGACATCCCCAAAATCCGTCGGGGGAGGTGTGTTTGAGTTGGGATTCTCGGCCAGAAGCGGCTTGTTCTCCTGACCGGGGTTACTCAAGGAATGGTCGCCTTCTGCCTTTTGCGCGCCTTCCCGCGTTTGTGCGTGGGCGCTTAATCCGGCGAATGCAGCTGCAGCCAAAGCAGCCGAGCCTATTCCCAGGACGCTCCTTCTGGAAACTCCATCCTGCATCATCTTGTCTTTCTTCTCATGGTTCATTTCCTTTTCCTCATCCTTAAGTGAATTCGACTGTATTCGTGCTATGTACGCAGGAACAAGGCAGAGCAAATACAACTTCACAATGCTTGCAAGCCAATTCAGCGTTGTACCTGCTGTAGGCTAAGCCGATTTTTTCGTCGGCGGACAAAACTCGACAATTTTTCCAAATTGCACCGGCGGAGCCGTCTTCAACGGGCTGCGAAAGCGGGTCGGTATGTAAAACTCGATCACCTTTGCCACGACGACCTCCTTGATCGCTCGAACTCCAATAACCCAGGCAATCCATCCGCACCGGCAACGCAAGCAATGGCGCAGCCGAAGCT
>DATNKA010000725.1:0-9010 GCA_035603655.1 Candidatus Acidiferrales bacterium
CGGCGTAGCCTTTCCATTCCTCGATGAACACTCTCGCGGCGAATGACTTCGCGACCTCGACGGTGCGGTCGGTCGAGCCGGAGTCAACGACGATGACTTCTCCCTTGCCGTTGCTCACCAGCGGCTGCACGCTTTCCAGCGTGCGGCCGAGGTTCGCTTCTTCGTTATAGGTAATGATAACGACGGACAAGGTCACGGGAGGAAGAATACAACGTTAAGCCCGGAACAGAGAATCCGCAGGATCATCGGAGCGCGGTATGTCAGCCGCGCCTTCGTGCTGGGCCGCCGCCGCCGCTATGATGGCGGTGGCTGAGTCGGCTGCGCTTGCGGTTGAGCCGTTCCATCGCCGGGAGTTACATCCTGCCGGGGAGCGACATAAGGCACGTTGGGCAGATGCTTGACCTGGCCCCGGGTTGCGTCGGCGACATCAATGTTGGAGTGGTCGAGCAGCAAGCCCGTTGCACGGTCGAGTTCGATGCATGACTTTTCATACGCCGCTTTCGCCGAAACCAGATTCGACTCCGAGGTGGTCAGCACGGAAGCATCCTGCAGAATCGCGGTCTCCGTAGTCAGTCCAACTTTCAGCTTTTGCTGATCGGCGTCCAGCGTTTGGCGGGCGAAGTCGACGGCGTACTGGGCCGCCTGTACCGAGGCGCGATTTTGTTTTACATCAAATTGAGCATTGCGGACTTCGATGCGTACTTGATTTTCCAGTTGATGCAGCCGCACCTGGGCCTGGCGGTATTCGAGTTCCGCGCGCACCTGGTTAGCCTGCGCTTGCCGATTGCGCAAAGGAATGTTCAGCGTCAAGCCGACGCCCTTGTCGGGAGAAGTTGAGTTGACCAGCTGGTTCAGCGTGCCACCGTAGCCAACGGTATTTGTAGACTCGAAGGGCGGTGGAAGGGTGGTGTAGCACCGGGAGGTGATCGTACCTGGCGGGCAAGCGGGAAGAGCCAGATTTCCGCCGACTCCGGATCCGCCGTAATACGCGAAGGCATCGAGCGTAGGGAGCAGGGCGTTGCGGACGGCCTTGCTGCTCAGGTCGCGGGAGTTCAGATCGATGCGCGATTCCACGAGTTCGGCGCGATGGTCGAGAGCCTGATTGATCAGATCTTGCGTGGGAACGACCGCTTCCAGTTGCGGAATCTGCATGGTGGATGTGGGAATAACGTCGGCTTCGGCCAAGGTCGGATCTTCGATGCTGCGGCTGAGCGCATTCTTCATCAGCAACTCTTGCAGTTGCAGATTGTTTTGCGCCACAATCAGGTTCTGCTGGTCGGTTGATACCGTACTTTGCGCGCTCACGACCTGAATGGGCGGGGCGGTGCCGACTCGCGCCTGACTCTTGGAGTCGTCGAGCGCTTTCTGCCCGTAAGCAAGAGCCTCCTCTTGCACTCGCAGGTTTTCGTAAGCGAACACCAGATCCCAGTACATATTCTCGATCTGATCGACGGTAGTGATAATTTGCAAACGGAAGGCGACGTCGGAGATTTCCCGATTATTCTTGGCGATGCGGATGAAGCGCAGATTGGGTCCTGCGCCGAAGCCTTGCAGCAGGTTTTGCGTGATCTTGACCTGAAAATTGGCGCTCAAATCCGGTGTCAGCAGACTCGTGGGACTGTTTGTCGTGACGTGGGTATTGTTGAATCCAGCCGTGAAAGTAGTGCCCCACTGAAATCCCTGGGTGTAGGCCAAATCGGCAGTGTAAGTGTTCTGAGCAAGTATGGGTACCGGGGCAAGACTGCTGACGGATTCGGTGTTGTTCTTATCGATTTGCAGTGTGCCGGTGAGAACGGGATCGAAACTGGTGATCGGCGAGCCGAGTCCCAGCGTGGAGCTAACCAGGCCGTTAGTCCCCGTTCCCGCGCCGCCTGCGGCCACGGTTGTGCCTCCGGTGCCGGAGCCTACCGTCCCGCCCAGACCGCCTACGCCTCCTCCGGGCGTATTCTGCACGACGCCGGTATTGATGCCGAGGATGTTAGCCCCCGACTTGGCGCGTAAGTAATCGGTGTCTGCGATGTTGAGGTTGTAGCGGGCAATATCGATATCGAGATTGTTCTCGAGCGTCAGGGCGACGGCGTCGTCAATCGAGAGGTAGATTTTGCCGTCGCGCATGAGCCCGTCGATACGCGGCGAGTTTGCCAGATTGGGCTGCGCCAACTCTTGCGCACGATAGGGTTCGAGAACGCGGGGAAACGACGAGCGCGGCTTCGAGTAGTCCTGCAAGTGAATCAGTTCGGGCGGTGCCGGAACCGTCGCAGATTGCGGCGCTGGTGCGGCGGGAACATCCTGTGCGCACAAAGACAGCGCCAGCTGCATGCAGGACAAAATCACAAGGGTCGTAAACAGTGCGGCGGAACGCGAAAGGGCCGCAGTCCGTTGGTGCGGAAGCAAAGACAAAGACATAGTTCGGCTCCTTGGCCAGGAACGGTCGTGCATCATATTGAGAAACAAGACAGATTTCAAAATCTGGTTGGATGCGCAAGTCATGCAGGACGTCATTCCATCTTAGCGGCATGAAGCGCGGTAAACCGTAGCAGATTGTAAAGAATTGTTGGGAGGAACTGGACGCGGCTGAGCACCGCGTCCGGTTTTTTTCTCGGAATACCTACTGAGGTGGTTGCGGAGCAGTGGCCTGCGGCACGGGCTGCGCTACCGAAGGCAAGTCCTTCCGCGGAGCAATATAGGGTACGTTGGGCATGCGCGTGACCTGGCCGCGGGCGGCGTCGTCCACGCTGATGCCATTGTGATCGAGCAGCGTTCCAGTGGCGCGGTCCAACTCAATGCGGGACTTTTCATAAGCCACGGTGGCATTCACCAAGGTCGATTCGGCGGTCGCCAGTTGGCTCTGATACTGCAGGACCAGGGTTGTGGTGGAAGTGCCAAACTGATATTTCTTCTGCTCCGCGTCCAATGATTGACGGGCAAGGTCGAGAGCGGCTTTGGCCGACTCCACGCTGGCGCGGTTCTGTTGCACGGCATACTGTGCGTTACGAACCTCGATGCCGACCTGGTTCTCGATCTGCTGCTGGCGCATTTGAGCCTGCCGGTATTCCAGTTCCGAGCGGACCTGTACGGCTTGCGCAGCGCGATTACGCAGGGGAATGTTGAGTGACAGGCCGACGCCCTTATCGGGAGCGGTGGAGTTCACGAGTTGGTTCCAGGTCCCACCAATGCTGGTGGAGCCGGCGGTCGGAATGAGGACTTGCTCGTTGTTGTCAGGATTTGGTCCGGCGCAGAAGCCGAGCTGCCGCTGTTCGGCAGTTTGATCCTGGCAGAGGTTGGCAGGGTTCTGTGAGCCGCCAAGTCCTGATCCGCCATAGTAAGCAAACAGATCGAGCGTGGGAAGCAGGGCGCTTCGTACCGCCTTGTTACTATAATCGCGGCTATTCAAATCGATGCGGGTTTCGACCAGTTCTGCGCGATGGCGTAATGCGTCGTTGATCAGATCCTCGGTCGGCAGGATCTGTTCCTCTGCCGGAATCGCAATCGTGGAAGTGGGAATCACCTCGGCGGTGGCCAGCACGGGATCCTTCAAATTGCGGGTGAGCGCATTCTTCATCAGCAATTGCTCTAGCTGCAGATTGGTTTGCGCGGTGGTGACGAGTTGTTGGTCTTGAGCGACCGTGCTCTGCGCCCGAACCGTTTCAATGGGAGCCAGGCTGCCGATCTCCACCTGCTTCTTCGTATCTGACAAAGTTTTCTGGGCGAAGGTCAGTGATTCGTTTTGCACGCGGGCGTTTTCGTACGCGTAGACCAGATCCCAATAGATAAGTTCGATCTGATCGACACTGTCGATGATCTGCAAGCGAAAGGCAACGTCTGTGAGTTCGCGGTTATTTTTCGCAATGTGAATGAAGCGGGTATTGGCGGGAAGTCCAAAGCCTTGCAGCAGATGCTGGGTCAGCTGAACGCGAAGCGCCGAGTTAATGAGCGGGCTGAATGTGTTAAAAGGGACGTTCGAAGTGATACGGCTATTGTTGAACCCCACTTGCAAATTGGTACCCCAACTAAAGCCCTGGTTATAGGAAAAATTCACGGTGCCTGTATTCTGTGCAAGAATCGGCACGCCGTTAAACAAGCTCGACGATACGCTTTCCGAATGATCTTCCTGCAGGGTAGCGGTGACGACCGGATCGAAGCTGGTGATGAGTGGTCCCAAACCCAGCGTCGAACTGACCAACCCATTGGTGCCGGCGCCTATTCCGCCCGCCCCGAGACTGGTACCGCCGGTGGAAGCCCCGGCCGTTGCACCGATGCCGCCGACGCCACCGCCGGGAGTGTTCTGCACCACTCCGGCATTGACGCCGAGAATGTTAGCGCCGGCTTTGGCGCGCAGTACATCGGTGTCGGCAATGTTCAAATTGTAGCGGGCGATGGCGACGTCGAGATTATTTTCCAGCGCCAAAGCGATGGCGTCATTGAGCGAAAGATAAACCTTGCCATCGTGCATCAGGGAATCAATGCGCGCCGTGTTGGCGAGATTAGGGGCAACCACATGCCGTGGCGAGTACGGCCCAATCGGATTCGGAAAATGCGATACCGGCTGAGAATAGTTCAGAACCGGCAGCGGCCGTGCCTCCGGCGTATTTTGCGGAGTAGGCGCCGCCGGCGGTTCCTGCGCCCAGAGGGCGATCGTCATTGTCCCAAATAGAACCGCGGCGGCGATCAGCCGGATATTGGAGGCTATGCGTGCGAATGGCATCTATTCATCTCCGTTCGTTATGGCCTTGCAGCAAAAAGAGTTGTTGTGACGCGAGATTGCCGAACAGTGCAAAATGGAAATTCTACTCAGACCTTAGTACGCAACTGGAGGCACCTAGGTTCCTGAAAAAGGAAGCCCTTGAAAGGTGCGTACTGGGACGCCTTCGCGAAGGAATGTCGCCACCCAGCCCTTCGGTGCCAAGATCCTCGCGAACCGCGGGAATTTTTTCCAGAGACGAAAGTTGATGAGACGCAACAGTATATCCGATTTGCCGGATCCTTTTGAGCGTTCCGTAAAGCGGAAACTGATAAAGTCCTCGCAATGCTGGTTGAAATCCACTCTCCTTCGCCAAAGTAAGAAACTGCAGCCTGAGAAGTGCTTTGGATGAAAGGCCGCTGCTGAAGGACTCGAAAGATCGCATGCGTAACCTCAAACTGATTCTTTCCTACGACGGATCGGATTTCTCCGGCTGGCAAGTGCAGCCCGATGCTGTCACGGTGCAAGGCACACTTGCCTCAGCCATTGGACGAATTACCGGCGAAAAGGTCTTGCCGCAAGGTTCCGGTCGAACCGACGCGGGTGTGCATGCCCTGGCCCAGGTTGTGACATTTGTCACCGAGTCCTCTGTCCCTACTGCAAACTTCGTGAAGGCGCTGAATGATGGATTGCCTGCGTCGGTGAGGGTTCTGCAGGTGGAAGAAGCCGCGACCGATTTTCATGCGCGGCACTCGGCGCGGGCTAAGACATATCGCTATCGAATTTGTCGCGCGCAAATCTGTACGCCGTTTTTGGCACGGTACGTGTGGCATTACCCCTATCCCTTGGACGAACCTGCGATGGCGCGTGCGGCGGCACTGGTGGAAGGCGAGCACGACTTCACGTCGTTTGCGGCGGTGGATCCCGAGCAACGCGAAGGCCCACCCGTGTCTAATCTACGGCGCATTCTTTCTTCGACCTGGGAGCGGCAGGGAGAGGAGTTTGTCTACACGGTGAGGGGTTCAGGATTCTTGCACCATATGGTTCGCAATCTGGTCGGGACTTTTATTCTGGTGGGGAAAGAGACGTTGCCGGTTGACGATTTGACGCGAATTCTTCAGGCCTGCAATCGATCAGCTGCGGGAGCCACGGCACCAGCTGGCGGGCTCTATCTGGTAAATGTAGAGTACTAATCGGTGCTGGATGGAACGATGTGCCGGCGGCGGGCTGCCGCAGGCAAGGCGCAGCCAGCAAAGCAAAGTCCCAGCGGATTCTTGGAATGGCCACAGACTTACAAGTCGGGGCACGGAGAGTTTCGTCGGTAAATCCGGCGACTGGCGAAATTCTGGGCGAGCTGGAATGCGCGGGCGAGAGCGAGATGCTGGCTGCGGTGGCGCTGGCCCGGGCGGCGCAGCCGTCGTGGGCCGGGACCGGAGTGCGTAAGCGCGTCGCCGTGTTGCGCGAATTCCAGCGCAAGCTGCATGAAAAGAAATCAGAGATCGCCAAGGCCATCGCGCGCGAAGCTGGCAAGCCTGTGGCGGAAGCGTTGACTACCGAAGTGCTGGTGGTGCTCGACGCCGCGCGCTTCCTCATCGACCATGCCTACCGCCTGCTGCGGGACGAGCCCTTGCCTCACGGAAATCTTGCGGCCAAGCTCAAGACCGGGAGGTTGGTACGTGAACCCCACGGCGTTATAGGGATTATCTCTCCCTGGAACTATCCATTCTCGATTCCTGCCACGGAGACGCTGGCTGCTCTGGTAGCCGGCAACGCGGTGCTGCTGAAGCCTTCAGAATTTACTTCTCTGGTGGCGTTGGAACTGCAGTCGCTGCTGCACGCGGCGGGCGTGCCTGAAGCTGTTTTCCGCGTCGTGGTGGGGGACGGCATGACCGGCGCGGCGTTGATCCGTTCGAGAATCGACAAGCTGGTGTTCACAGGCAGCGTCGCGACAGGCAAACGCATTGCGGTAGCTGCCGCCGGACGGTTGCTTCCAGTGGTGTTGGAACTGGGTGGCAAAGATCCCATGCTGGTGCTTGATGATGCCGATATAGACGTGGCCTCGAGCGCGGCGGTTTGGGGTGCGTTTGTAAATGCCGGCCAGACTTGCTTATCGGTAGAACGCTGCTATGTGCATCGCAGTCTGTACGGAGAGTTTCTGGCTTCGTGCGCAGAAAAGACGAAGAAACTCCGGGTTGGCGAGGGGCTTGACCCCGAAACCGACGTGGGACCTATGATTCACGAGCGCCAGGTGCAAATTGTAGAAACCCACGTGCAAGACGCTGTGGCGCGTGGGGCGCGGGTTTTAGCAGGAGGCTCACGGCTTCCGGACCTCGGGCCGAATTTTTATGAGCCCACCGTTCTCGGGGATGTGACCCACGAAATGCGCGTCATGCAAGAAGAAACCTTTGGTCCGGTGCTGGCGGTCGCGGCATTCGACAGCGACGACGAAGCCATACGGCTGGCCAACGATTCCGAATTCGGTTTGGCGGCGAGTGTTTGGACGCGCGACAGCGCCCGTGGGGAACGGCTGGCCCGCCGCATCCGCGCCGGCACTGTGATGGTGAATGATGTGATTTCGTGCTTTGGCATCAGCGAAGCCCCGCACGGCGGCGTCAAGTCGAGTGGCATTGGCCGAGCCCACGGCCGCTTTGGGCTGGAGGAAATGGTCCGCCTGAAATATCTGGATATAGATTTGATGCACGGAATAAAGAAAGTTTGGTGGTATGGCTACGGACCCGGTTTCGCGCGGCAGATGGAAAGATTTCTGGATATGCAATTTGCCCGTCGCCTGGGAGCGCGACTGAGCGGCGCGATACTCGCAGCTGGCGTGATTCGGCGCAAGCCATCGTAAACAAAAATGATAGGTTTGAGGAAAAAGGCTCTCGTATCCTGGAGCAGCGGCAAAGACAGCGCTTGGGCTCTTCAGGTTCTGCGTCGATCGAACGAATACGAAATCGTCGGCCTTCTGACTACGATCAACTCTAACTTCGACCGTGTCGCAATGCATGGAGTTCGCCGTGAACTGGTCGAGGCCCAGGCCGCCGCCGCCGGGCTCCCTTTGTGGAAAGTTCCATTGCCCTGGCCATGTTCCAACCAGGAATACGAAGCGGCCATGAACTCGGCCTACGCAAGAGCGACTGACGCCGGCGTGGATGTCGTTGCCTTCGGCGATCTCTTTCTTGAGGACGTGCGGCAATATCGCGAAGACCGCATGCGCGGACTTGAACTCAAACCGCTGTTTCCTTTGTGGAAAATTGATACCGGGCAGTTGATCAAAGATATGTGGGCTGATGGAGTGCGGAGTCGAATCGTTTGTCTAGATCCTCGAAAACTACCCCCTTCGTTTGCCGGACGTGACTTGAATCAACAACTGGTTGACGAGTTTCCACCCGGAATCGATCCCTGCGGAGAAAACGGCGAGTTTCACACCTTTGTGTATGACGGTCCCATGTTTGCGAACGCCATCCCGGTACAAAGCGGAAACGTAGTGACGCGCGATGGATTTGTTTTTATAGACCTGAACTTGCCTGCCTCAGCCGAAGCCGGTGAGAGGGAAACGTAAGAAATTAAAAACGATTCCGACGATTCCATGGCGGATCATTCCGTGAACCGGTCGCCATGGCTGGGCGGCTGTGAGATGACCAGAAATCGCACCGAGCCCGAGGACGGATTGCATATCTGGTGACGAGCTCCGGGGAGGACGCGGATTCCCGTGCCCGCGGCTAGTAACGTGGTTCGCCCCTCGACCTCCATCATTACCTCGCCGGAGAGAATGTAGAAAAATTGCTGCGCCCTCTGGTGGTAGTGGCGCACCTCGCAGGCCCCGGAGGGCATGAACTCTTCGATCACACTCAGGTTCTCATCCTTGACCAGATGCCAGCCGTCGCAATCGCTTCCCCAACGGTAGTGCTCGGCATTCTCGCGGCTCACGGAACCGGGCTGGGTTGCATCTTTCGGCATGCTTTTCCTCTCTCCTGAGGACAGTGTATGGTGTGTCCATGAATAGCTCTTCGAACTCAGATCCCAAACGTGAATTGCTTCGCCACGGCCTCGCCACACTGGCCTATCGCGGAGCCAAGGCGATCCGTAATGCGTCAGAATCTTTCGCTAATTTTCACGCCGCTGAGGGCGTGCGTACTCCGGGAAATATTCTGGCTCACATCGGGGACCTGCTTGACTGGGGACTCTCGATCGCTGCTGGCAAGCGGACTTGGAAGGACTCTACCCCGCTTACCTGGGAAAAAGAAACCGACCGTTTTTTTGCAGCGTTAGAGCGTTTTGACGAATATCTGGCCTCTTCCGAGCCCCTGCATGCTACCCCGGAAAAAC
>DATNKA010000726.1:0-2577 GCA_035603655.1 Candidatus Acidiferrales bacterium
CTGCACCCAGCGGCAACACAGCGAAAACTATTCTCTTCCCGGCATCGGAGTGAATGGCTGGGGCGAAACCGTCTATAACGTCTCGGTCGGCGGCACCGACTTCGAGGACATCTACTTCTACGAAAAGGCGGGATATGCGCTGAGCCATTACTGGAACTCCACTAACTCCGTCACCTACGGCTCCGCCAAGAATTACATCCCGGAGATTCCGTGGAACAACTCCTGCGCGGGTTACCTTCTGTACAGCTTGTTTGGTTACGCGTCACCGTCTGCATTCTGCAGCAGTACAACGGGGCAGCAATTCCTCAGTACCGCGGCCGGAAGCGGTGGTCCGAGTAACTGTGCCAAGGGTGCGGGAAACCCCACGTATGGCTACGTAGAAGATACGACGTGTACCGGTTGGTCTAAGCCCAGCTGGCAGGCGGGCATTTTCGGCAATCCGGCTGATGGCGTGCGCGATGTTCCGGACGTCTCCCTATTCGCCGCCAGCGGAGTCTGGGGACACGCTCTCACCATCTGTGCCTCTGACACCAAGAGCGGCGGCAAAGCTTGCAAGGGAGCACCCAGCGGCTGGGTAGGCGTTGGTGGAACGTCGGCGGCTGCGCCGATGATGGCGGCCATTCAAGCTCTGGTGGACGAGAAGTGGAAGATCCGGGCGGGCAATCCGAATCCAACTTATTATTCCATTGCCAGGAAGGAGTTCGGTGCATCTGGCAACAAGACCTGCTACGCCATTGATCAGACCCCCGGAGTCGCTTCCAGTTGCGTGTTTTACGATGTTACGACCGGCGATAACAACGTCGACTGCACGCATAATGGTCCCGGCTACCAGGCAGACTGCTATGTGCCCTCCGGTACCTACGGAGCGTTGAGCACGCAAGCGATCGGCAGCCTGACTTTACTGGCTGCAGGATCGGGATACACGAGCACTCCAACCTGCAAGATTGCCGCTCCAGCAAACAACTCGAAATATCTCAACCCGACGGGCGGTGTGATCTACCCCGGTGGAACACAAGCCACGTGTACAGCGACCATCAATACCACCACTCATGTGGTGAGCGCGGTGAAGCTTGCGAATGGAGGGGAAGGTTACACCGGAGTTCCTCTCTGCATGATTTCCGGCGGAGGTGGGAAGAGCGCGACTTGTATGGCCGTAATCAGCCCGACCAAGGCACCCACAGCGTATCAGCCGTCGTTTGGCGCGGCGCCTGGATGGGACATGGCAACTGGCATCGGCAGCGTGAACGCCTACAACCTGGTATTCGATTCGGCCTGGTAGCAGGACAGATGCGGCAAGGAAGGCCGGAGTCGTCCGCCACCGCGGACCTTCGGTTTTCACACCTTCCGAAGAACGCTGGCCTTGATGCAGCCGATATCTGCGAGTCCAGGCGTTAAAGCGTTTGCAGGAAGTTGACTAAGTCCTGCATCTGCTGTTGCGATAGACCAATCTGAAACCGCTGGTTATAAAAATTCACCAATTGCTGAAGATTGGCGGCGACTCCGTTATGGAAATACGGAGCGCGCGCTGGCAAGCCTCGCAGAATAAGCCCCTTACCTCTGCCGATGTCGCTACATTGGCCGGTGATCAGAGCCTTCCCCGGATCAGACGTGTAATAAGTGTTGCCAGCAAGTGGTCCTTGCGTGCAGACCAACTCGAACACAGGCAGGGTCGGGGCTTGTAGCTCTTTGAGTGCAGCAATGATGTTCGGGTCAGTCTCGTAAGCGAGCGAGTGGCTGGTTCCGATGTCGAGCGGCAAGGGGAAGGAATGGTTGCCAACGTTAAAAGTATCGTGGCACGTGGTGCAAGTTCCAACAATCTGCTCAGTGCCTGTGGCTAACCCCGGGACATTACTGATCGTCAGAGGTTGGGTGTTGAAGATCTGCTCGCCGCGGGCAATCGAGGCGCGCTCAGGATTCCGTGAGTTTTGGAAAGACGTGTAAATCGTAAATACGTTAGGAGTGAACGGTTTTTCGTGCGGATCGCTGCCGAGCGAATCGTTGATCCCCGGATAGTAGGGTTGCGTGGACAGGAATTGCGCTCCGCCATCCGCGCCTTGCGACAAACTTCCGGCATAGAAGTCCGACAGTTGCGCCGAATTGAGCGCGAGTTCGAAGTCGACAATCTGGCTAAGTTGCGTGTCTGTCGGCGGCTGATCGGCCTGTGAGTGAGTCAGGATCGCGTCTGTCGCCTGCTGTCTCAGATCGGTACGCAGATTGTCATGGAAAGTCTGTTCGTTGTTCAGAGGATAGGAGAGAGATTCCCGGCCATCGAACATGACCGCACTTAAGAAGCCAAGGCTCGTAGTCGGTAAAGGGCGGCGATAGACCGAGATGATCTGCTGTCCCTGCGGATTCGCCGTGAGAGCGCAACCATAAGGGTCTTGCACGGCAGCGATCGTATATTGCGGCGGTGATTGATCCGTCGCATTCGGTGGCACAGTCAGTCCAATCCGGATCAGTCCCTTGTTCACCACCAAACTGTTGTTCACAGGGGCAGTGGGACAGGTCGAGCCATCGACCTGCGCAAACAGCGGGTCTTTGCCACGAGAAATAAAGTAACGGAGTTGCGCATCGACG
>DATNKA010000727.1:0-4303 GCA_035603655.1 Candidatus Acidiferrales bacterium
CTCGTGAAGCCGGTGCCAAACCTGGCCGGGAATCACGGGAGTTGCAATGAGCTGAGAATGCGGATGCTGCAGGCTGGCTCCCGCATCAGCGCCGTGATTCTTGAAGATGGTGACGTGGTTGACCCGGCGGTCCATAGTCAGAAGTTATAGCGCTCCTTATAAACGCGTAGAATGCTGGCACCTTCAGCGTCGGGCAGGAGGGCCATGCAGCAGGAGTGGTCCGGACGGTCGATGATCACTTCGTGAAAACCGAAGCCTTCGATCGTCGCCCCACGTCGTCAAGGCTGCGCGTGGGCTGTACAGTGGCGGAAATTACGGTGAATTTGTTGGGGATCACTCGAACCGCTCAAGGCTCGGCCGTATTTGAAGGAAATCGCATGACCTCGGGGGGAGTCTTATTTTCGTTGCCTTGAGTAGAATGGCCAGGTTGCAAAAACGACGGCTCGTTTTTGGACGGCCCGATGTGTGGCCAATTTCTCCACGCGTCGGGCGCGCTGGCTGGCGATGATGACCCTTTTCTTGGCAAAGAAATTCTGTCGTAGTTCAGGCATAGTAATCCTCCGCTCTTTCTATCGGCTGGCGATGCTCTCTGGTGACGGAAGCTCGCAGCCGGCGGCCTGGAAGAGCAGGTGCGAATCGCCCTTCCACGGGGGCAGTAAGGGTTACTCTCGGCAAATTGCTCAAAGCGGCGGATATTGTAGAATTCCAAGTATCTTCTCTTTGAACCAACAAACTCTTATGACTAACAAAATATGAGCAACAAAATTCCCGTTGGAATTCTGGGTGCCACCGGCGTCGTCGGGCAGAGGTTTATCCAGATGCTCGAACGCCATCCGTGGTTCGAAGTGGCCTGGCTGGCCGCTTCCGACCGGTCTGAAGGCAAGACTTACTCGGACGCCGCGCGCTGGCGTTTGAAAACATCGATTCCGGCGAATGTGGCCGAGATGACTGTTTCCCCGGCCACGCCGGAGGGCTCGCCGAAGATTATTTTCGCGGCTCTCGATGCCGCGATCGCTGCGGAAATGGAGCCGCGCTTTGCCGAAGCCGGATGCACCGTGGTTTCCAATTCCAGTGCCCTGCGCATGCAGTCTGACGTGCCCCTGGTGATCCCGGAAGTCAATGCTGAACACATCAAGTTGATTGATGGGCAGGCTTGGCGGAAGAAATCCGGCGGGTTCGTTGTCACCAATCCTAATTGTTCGGCGATCGGCCTGGTGCTGGCGTTGGCACCCCTGCAGGAACGCTTCGGACTGGAAGCGGTGATGGCGGTGACCATGCAGGCCGTGAGTGGCGCCGGCTACCCTGGCGTGGCCTCGCTCGACATCCTGGGTAACGTGATTCCCTATATCCGTAACGAAGAAGAAAAAATGGAGGAGGAAACACTTAAACTCCTCGGCAAACTGAACGGAACAAAAATTATTCCAGCAGCGTTCGCCATGAGCGCGCAGTGCAACCGGGTTGCGGTGGAGGACGGGCACACGGAATCGATCTCTGTGCGCTTTAAGACCAAAGCCAAGCGGGAAGAGATCATTGCGGCATGGAACGACTATCACAGTGAGCCGCAGGAGTTGAAACTTCCCAGCGCTCCGGAGCGTCCGGTGGTCTACATGGAGGCGGTGGATCGTCCGCAGCCGAGGTTTGATGTGGACATGGGCGCGGGGATGACAACGGCGGTAGGGCGCTTGCGGCCGTGCGGTGTGCTGGAGTGGAAGTTCACTGTGCTGTCGCACAATACCATTCGCGGAGCCGCCGGCGCGGCCGTGCTGAATGCCGAACTGCTCAAGGCCAAGGGCTACCTCACCGCTTCCAGAAAATGAACCCTGAGCCGCACCGCCGCAGTTCCGCCTGGAAGTCACGCCGATGATTGTCATGAAATTCGGCGGCACTTCCGTGGAAGATGCCCGAGCCATCGAGCGGGTGGCCGCAATCGTCAAAGCCCGTCTGCCACAAAGACCGGTGGTTGTGGTCAGCGCCATGGCCAGAGTTACGGACACGCTGCTTACCATGGCACGCGCCGCGGGAGCCGGCGAACGCAAAACCGCTCTCAAGCTTTGTCGCTCACTTCAGGAACGTCACTACAATACCGCGAGCGAACTGCTGGGCACGGCGCTGTTTACAGAATTCCACTCGGAACTGGGAGGTGACTTCGAAGCGCTCGACGAACTGCTGCGCGGTATTTCCGCAGTCGGCGACTTGACACCTAGAACTACCGATCACGTTGCCGCGTTTGGCGAGATTCTCTCCAGCAAGATTGTGGCGGCGGCATTTGCCGCGCACGGACTGAACAGCGAGTTTGTCGACGCGCGTGAAGTACTGGTGACCGACAGCAATTACATGCAGGCTGTTCCGCAGGAAGAAGAAACTAACGCACGGCTGCAAACCAAAGTAAAGCCTCTGCTCGACGCCGGGCAGGTTCCGGTTATGGGGGGATTCGTCGGCGCGAGTCACGCTGGCGTAACCACCACGATCGGACGAGGCGGTTCGGATTTTTCCGCTGCTCTCGTGGGCGCGGGTTTGAGCGCGGAGCGAATTGAAATCTGGACCGACGTGGACGGGATTCTTACCACCGATCCGCGCATTTGTCCGGAGGCGCGGCGCATTAAAGTGATCAGCTTCGACGAAGCGGCGGAGCTGGCATACTTTGGCGCCAAGGTGTTGCATCCCGCGACCGTGCTGCCGGCGATCCAGAAAAATATTCCGGTCTACGTCCTCAATTCACTGAATCCATCCTGCGAAGGGACGAAGATTACCACTCACACTCCACAGATAAAAAATATTTTCAAGGCTATCGCCGCGAAGAAGCGCATCACTATTGTGGATGTGGCGGCACCACGCATGCTGTTGGCCCATGGTTTTCTGCGCGCGATCTTCGAGGCGTTCGATCGCCACAAAGTCGCGGTCGACGTGGTCTCCACCTCGGAAGTCAGCGTTTCGCTGACGGTGGATTCAAACCAGGCAATTCCGGCACTGGCGGCTGATCTTGCTAAGCTGGCCGATGTGAAGTACGAAGGCCGCAAAGCCATCGTGTGCCTGGTGGGCGAAAACCTTCGTGATAAACCGGGCGTTGCCGGGTTGGTTTTTGGCGAGTTGGCCGATAAAAAAATTCGTATGATCTCACAGGGTGCGTCGGAGATTAATCTGACCTTCGTCATCGAAGAAGATGAAGTGCCCGAGGTGATCCGGCGGCTACATAAAACGTTTTTTCAGGACCTGGATCCGGAAGTGTTTGCGTAATTCTTTTCCGTCCTTCGCGGCACTTCTTCACAGGCTTTACGGTTAGAGGCGCAACTTCATGAACATTCTCCTGCTGGGCCGCGGAAAGACAGGCACGCTGGTAGCGGAAGTCGCACGCCAGCGCGGACATCGCGTTCAGGTAGCTGGTTCCGCCGAAAACCCCGGTGGCGCGGCCATCACGGCGGAGAAGTTACGCGACATGGACGTGGTGATTGATTTCACTGCTCCTCACTGTGTCGTCAGCCATATCGAAGTCTGCGTTAACGCGGTGAAGAACATGGTCGTCGGCACCACCGGATGGTACGGAGAAATAGAACGCTTCAAGAGATTGGTCGAGAGTCACGGCAGCGGGTTGGTTTACGCGGCAAACTTTTCGCTGGGCGTGAATCTGTTTCTCGATATCGCGCGAACCGCCGCTGCAGCCTTGCGTCACGATTATACGGGACAAATATTCGAGCGTCACCATATCCATAAGAAAGATGCGCCTTCGGGAACGGCCATCGCGCTCCAACACGTTCTCCGCGAAGCCGGCGGGAAGGGCGACGATATCGAAATTACCTCATTTCGCGAAGGCGAAGTCGTTGGCATGCACGAGGTGGTGCTGGAATCCGACGCGGACAGAATTTATCTTTGTCACGACGCTAAGTCTCGCCGGGGATTCGCCGATGGTGCGGTGCGTGCGGCGGAGTGGGTCGTAGGCAAAAAGGGGTTCTACGATTTCAAGGAAGTGTGGCGGGAATTGTAGTTTTGCCAGCCGTTCACACGCGGCGTTATTCGCGTTATCTTAGTACCATGCAACTCCGCGGCTGTGGTACTGCGCTCGTCACTCCGTTTCATCAGGATGGCTCGATCGATGATGCTGCGCTGCGCAACTTGGTGGCGTGGCAGGTAGAGTCCGGAATAGATTTTCTCGTTCCCTGCGGAACCACGGGCGAGACCCCGACGCTGAGCCACGACGAATGGCTGCACGTCGTGGATGTTACGATTGAGGTGGTGGCCGGGCGCGTACCAATCATGGCGGGTGCGACGTCGAACTCCACGCACGCTGCTGTGGAAAAGGCCAAAGAGG
>DATNKA010000728.1:0-3779 GCA_035603655.1 Candidatus Acidiferrales bacterium
CAGACGCTGGTGATTTTCTTTGTTGTGGGCCTGATCTCGCTGATCTTTTGGGAGTCACGCCACCCCAGCCCCGTGGTCAATTTCCGCCCCCTAAAGGAACGAAATTTTGCCGCGTGCTGCATTATCATCTTTGGCGCTTTCGCGGTTCTCTACGCCGCCAGCACTTCATTGCCCGCGCTGCTTCAGTCTCTGTTCGGCTATGATGCTCTCAGCGCGGGACTGGTGATGTCGCCAGCCGGGTTCGGCGCGCTTGTGGCGATGCCGTTTGTCGGCCGCGCGCTCGGCAAGGGGGCCGATGCCCGGTGGTTGCTCGCCGCTGGCTTGCTGATCATGGCGATCGCAAACTATTGGATGTCGCAAATGAACCTGGACATCAGCCCCGGCCAGGTCGTCTGGCCTCGGGTGATGCTGGTGTTCGGACTCTCGATGTGCTTCGCGCCTGCGAATGTCGCGGCCTACCTCTATATCACACCGGTGCTGCGCGGAGCAGCCGTCGGTTTGCTTAGTTTGCTGCGCAACGAGGGGGGCAGTGTCGGCACCTCGATGGCACAGACCTTCCAGGAGCGCCGCGAGCAGTTTCACGTCCTGCGGCTGGGCGAGTTCCTCGATTCCTTCAACGCCAATGTCGCTTCCTTCCTCGATCAGGCGCGGGCGCTTTTCCTGCAGCAGAGCGGCGATTCTTCCGCGGCGCAGCAGGCGGCCTTGCAGTCGCTCGAGAACTTGCGGCAGCAGCAGGCATCGTCGCTCGCTTATTTCGATGTTTTTCTATTGCTGGCTCTGGCCACGCTGGCGCCGCTAGCCGCGGTGCTGCTGATGAAGCGCTCGGTCGCCGAGAAGGGAGCTCGCATCGGTGGTGAATGAGACGTGCCGGCTCGCGCATTTTCAGTTTCTGAGATCCTGAAACCTGGCCAGAACCAGCCGCTGTACAGCGGCAAAGACCACCGCCGCTGAAACGCCGAACATGAGGACTCCGTTCGTTGCTTCCAGCGGCCCCAGCAAACGCCACACCGGGCTGAGAAGAATATCCCCATAGCCCAATGTCGTGTAATTGACCGCCGAGTGGTAGTAGGCGGTCCCGAGGTCTTGAAACTCGCCACACCAGACGAGCAAGACAGCCCACAAACCGATCTCAGCCAGATGTGCGACGAACGCGACTGATATCACCGATATGATGATTGCAGGGTCGTTCAAGGCATTTGCGCCCAGGCGTTCGCGTCTTTTCTCGTAACGGAAGAGATTCACAGTGGTGGCGAAAGCGAGCACATGGACGACAATCGTGCACTCGACGGCGATGACGCCAATGACCAGCGGAAGCAGGATTGCGAATTGATGATCTTGTATCATCTGCTCTCATCCTGACCTATCGCTACCCGGCTGGTGAACGTGACGGGATCGGCCGCTTCGCGTCGTGGAATAGAACAACTCCGCTTCGGGTCACACCGAAGCGGGGTCGTCGCCAGTTATCTGTTTGTCAGACGCCGCCAGCCTTCAGTCGTAGAACGCCGGCAGCAGTTTCAGCATGTCTTCTTGGGCTTTGTCATGATTGATGAACATCTTGGCGTTATAGGTTCCGAGTATTCCCCTGACCTTCTCCATCGAGGCGATAGATGCTGCCTTGTCTGTATTCAGGGAAGGCACGATGTCCTTCTCGAAATTTCTTTCGGAATGAGCGACGTCACCAGACAAAACGATAAAGCCCGAATTCTTCAGATGAACCAGCAGGGATTGGCTGCCCGGAGTGTGTCCGGGTGTCGAAATCAACGTGATACTGCCGTCGCCAAACAGGTCGGTATCGCCGTCGATGAGTTGCAGGTGTTTTGGTGTGCCCATAAGTTTGCGGGCAAGCGCCTTCAATTGATTCACGTTATCGTTCGTCCCATCCGGAGAGTAGATCCAGCTGTGCTCGGCTCGCTGCATCACTATTTTTGAATCCGGGAACAAGGCGACGTTGCCGATGTGATCGCCATGGGTGTGGGACACGACGACATAGTTGATATCGGCAATCTTAAGCCCGACGTCTGCGAGTTGGCTCGTTATCGTCTTGTCCAGATGGTAGACGATCAGTTTAGGCAGCGTCGACCACCCCTTGGGGTCGTTCAGGGCGGATTGGGGAACACCGGTATCCCAGAGCACCCAATTTTTCCCAGCCTTTATCAGCCAGCAAGTTGATGAGAATTCGATGCTCTTTCCGACGTTTTCGCCCGGGGTCCACACCGACTCGTCGTTGGCAAGGGAGTGGCCGCAATCCACCCGATAGAGTTTTTCGGCGAAACCGGCCGTCGCCGGGTCTGGCAGCTTTGACTCAGCAGTCGCGGCCCGCGCGCCAACTGTCGAGAGCGAACATGCGACCAGAATCGATAAGATTACGGTTCTCGAATGCTTGATCATCACCCACCCTCTGTTCAGAAGTTCAAACTACTCGTGGTGCAATCCCGCGATGGCACCAAAGTCTTTGAAGCCTTCTAACAAAGGGAAGCAGCAAAGATATCAGACCTGAGGGTCTGTTCTCTAATACCTCTAGATTAGTAGCGGGACGCGCCCGATCCGGCGCCGCTCATACGCAGATATGACAACTCGATCCCTAGGTTCGATGGCAGGCCGCGCGACAGACTGGCACAACCACCGGCGTGGGACAGCCGCCGGCGCCATTCATGTCGTTCCAGCGGATTCAAAGGGAGTTGAAGTGATGGTGATACGGAAGACGGCAGTCCTCATTATGATTGTTGCATCGGCTATCGGGCTGGCTGCTGCGGCCGAAGAGGCTCAACAAGGTCCACTCAAGCGGGCGACGCTACAGACCGGCGCGTTCCCGCCCGGCTACGAGACGGTGATGATCATTGCTCAAATGGAGCCGGGTAAGTGCTCCGGCTGGCACACTCATCCAGGGCTTGAGAGTTCATATTTCCTGGAAGGAGAGGTTCTCATACATTTCGCCGGTAAGCCGGACCTGGTTGTCAAAGCTGGGCAACCCGTTCTGATCGAAGCCGGACTTCCGCATAACGATTGCAATGTTAGCGGCAAGCCGTTCAAGGCTCTGGCTCACTACATTGTTGAAAAGGGTAAGCCGCTGGCGTCACCCGTTCCAGCCCCGGAGAGCCACTAGGCCGCGGTCTGCGGCCAGGATCCGAAAGAAGTTCGCGGGTGACTTCAGCGAAAAGTGCTGGGAAGGGGTGCTGGCCGCTGTTAGCGGCGCGCCCCTCAATCGTCTGTGACCAACCGTCAGCCCGAAATTGTCAAGCGCGTGCTCGTGCCGTCAAAGTCGTTATATCGCTCTTACCTTGGCGGTTGGAGGCCACGGGAGTTTACCCAGAGGTCAAGATGCGACGCTGCTTCGGCGGTCCTGACTTTCTTCAACAGAGCTTCTTTTTGGTGGCCAGCAGGCAGGAGGGCCGCCTGATCGCGAACTTTCTCCGCCCATAATTCGATCCGTTCGCGCATTGAGACAGTCTGTTTGAAACGTCGTCGTTTTTTCATGTGATGCTCCGAGCTGTTTCACCTAACCTCCTGAACGAATAATCTGGTGGCACGACTGAAGATCACTGTGGCGAAGCGCCGACCAGTTCAACAAGATGCGCTCGCGAAGGGCCGGGGCTAAACCGATCGGCGAAATATTGAGTTTCGTTGGTAACCAGTCCTTCCCGGAACTCCATGATGCTCACGACGTAAGATGGTGTGCCGTCGTAACTGAGGATAAATTCCGAGACCCAGAGATCTCCGCTGCCGATGATTCGCTGAACCGTAAAACGCTTCTTGTTTGGCTGCACGAACCGGCTCTCTTG
>DATNKA010000729.1:0-6500 GCA_035603655.1 Candidatus Acidiferrales bacterium
TGCTACCCCAAAGGCAAAAAATATGTCGCTGTTCGATCCATAGGGATTGGCTATTGCTGTAGGAGGCCGCAGGAACCAGGGGCAAACGTTTCGACCGCCTGCTGCGAAACGTTCGTTTGACAACCTTCAGGAGAGTTCGAGTCGCGAACGCAGGATGTCTGCGGGAGCTCGATAGGCCCGGTACGGATTCCGGCAAACCGAAGCTGGAAGGTGGTTACGAAAAAAAACAAAACCGCCGGTCCTGACAGGTTCTTCAGGCCGGCGGCTTTAAATCTTCAACCTAGCTGCTATATCTGACGCTGTTACGTCTGAATGATTCGCGGCGTGATGAAGAAGATCAATTCCTGGTTCGAGGTATTCACCTGCGTATGCTTGAACAGATTTCCCAGAATTGGGATGTTGCCGAGCACCGGTACCTGCGTGATGTTGATCGAGTTCTGCGTCTGGATCACGCCACCGATCACCACCGTACCGCCGTCGGTCACCAACACCTGCGTGGTTGCCTGCTGCGTGATCAACTCGGGGTTGCCCTGAACTTCCTGACCGAAGTTGGGTGTAGTGTTTTCTACATCCACGTTCAGGAAGATGGTATTTTCCGAAGTGATCTGCGGCGTCACCGTCAAGCGCAAGAACGCGTCGACGTAGGTCACTGTGGGCGGACCACCCAACTGTGCCTGTGTCACGATGGGCACGCGCACACCTTGCTTCACGAAGGCTTGAATGTTGTTTTGGGTGACAACCCGAGGCCGCGATAGAACCTTGAGTAGGCCCCGCGACTCCGCCATTGTAAGTACGGCATCGATTCGCACCGTGTTGCTGGCGTTGAAGAATGTTAGGCCGCTGCTGGGTGAGGTGGAACCCAGGTTGGAGAACAAGGGAATCGTCGATCCCGGGGTCGATCCGGTGGCCGGCGTTGTAATGTAACCCGGCGTCAATCCACCGGCAGTGGTGGGGGATGTACCCACACTGCTGGCGCCGCCTATCGCGCTGTGCCCGTCGCCCCAACCGAAGCCGAGCTGCGTACCGATGTCGCGGGCGAACTGCCGCGTTGCTGCCACTACGCGTGCCTCGATTTCGACTTCCTGCGTCTTACGATCAAGCTGCGTCAGCAGGCGGTCGATGATTGGGAGTACTTTCGGAATATCATTGACAATGATGGCATTGGTTCGTTCATCTGCAACCACGTCACCGCGTTGCGAGAGGAACTTCTTCACGGTAAGCATTACGTCCTTGGCATGGGCATAGCTCAGGAAACGCGTAATTGAAACTTTCTCGACCGCCATGGCTTCCGCGTCCACCTGGGCACGCCGTCCGTCCGCTTCCTTCTTGAGAGTGTCAACCGTGGCGACGCGGAGGACATTGCCTTCAAGTTCCCTTGCCAGATCATTGTTCTTGAGTACAATGTCCAGCGCCTGATCCCACGGCACATCGTCCAACACAACCGTCAAGGAGCCATGAACATTGGGATCCAGCACCACATTCAAACCGCTGATTTCATGAATGAGGCGGAAGAAATCTTTCAGATCGACATCCTTCAGGTTCACCGAAATCGGTTCACCGGTGTACTTCGGTCCAACCGAAGCGGGTTGCTGTCCGGCTTGCGCCTTCTGCTCGGCCGCAAGATTGACGGCCGGCTGGATCACGGTGCTGGAAGCAACACTCTGAGACGCCTGGGGCGCAGCGTTCATGGTCACCGGCAACAGTTCCGCAGCTGTCTTGTCGGAAAACTTCGCCGCCGCTTCCTGAGCCCGCGCAGCTGGCTCAATCGCCGCGTTGGAAGTATCCGTCTTAGCCGAATATGTGGGCTCAACGAATACAAAATCGCTGGTCGAAGCTGGCTGCGACGATGGCTTGGACGGTGCAGCGTTCATCGCCGCTGCGCTCGGAACGCTAGCCGCTATTGGCTGCACGTTCGTCGTCGCTTCCTTCCTGGGTTCCGTCTTCACTTCCGCCTTCACTTCAACCACTCGCGCAGCGAACGGAGATATTCCCTTGCTCACTTCGGGAGAAGGTTCGGCCGGGGTCGACTTGGGGAGCCTTGCGCTTGCCGCTGTCGTGGGCCCGGTATGGAGGGTCAACACCAGCTTTCCGTCCGCTGATGAATTCAACTCATAGCGGCAGGAGTGTTCCAGATCGACGACCACGCGAGTTGTCGGAGGCGTCTGGCCATCCATGGCGATGCGCACTCCTTTCACGCCCGCACTGCCGACGCTGATGTGGCTCTGCCCTGTCACCATGACGGTGCCGGGCAAATCCACGATCAGGCGCGCCGGCGAATCCGCCGTGCTTAGCTTGGGCGCCACCGCGCCACGAGCGTTGATCTCGACCCGGATTTCATCCGCGCCGCGAACCACGTTCACTCGTTGCAGTTCGTTTCGTTGACCCGCCGCTTGCGGCGCCGGAGTCTCTGCAGCTGAAGCCATCAGCCCCAGGACCAGCAACGATAGGAATACACTCAGCACTTGCTTTCGCATTTCGCATCTCCCCAACACGTCGGGTCTGCCCCGCGTGTGCTTACTGCAACTCGATTTTGTTGATGTTCCGGTTTTCCCCGGAGCACCGTTGCCCACGCTAAACAGCCGGCGTGAAAATTCTCTTGGTCACTTCTCGCGTAAGCGGTTTGCCAAGCTTGTCCTGCACCGTTTCCTGGAACACCACCGCGTCTCCGGTGATTCTCACTACATAGCCGTTGAACACCGGATCGTTCTCGCGCAGGAAATAAGCCTTATTCAGGCTGTTGGTAACTATCGCGATGAAACCGCTTTCCGACTTCACCACGCCACGCAAATTAATCTGGCCAATCTCCAGACATTTTTTGCCCGTGGAGCAGCCCGAACCAGAAGATTGCTGTACCACCGGGCTGAAGAATGGATCGCGTTTCCCGCTCATCGCCCATTTCTTCTCTTCGGGCTTGGGCGTTTTGGAGGCATCTATGCTCTTAACTGGGTCGTCGCCTTTCGCCGAAATCTTGGTTTCAGCGGGAGGAGCAGTTTTGGCCGCTGGCTTCGAAGCCGTCGGTTTGGCCGCAATTACGGAAAGCGGCGCCGTGGTTTTCTTGGCTACGGCTGCCGGCTGCGGCTTCGCAGCGGCAATTACCGGAGCCGGGGCGCTCTTAACCCCAGCCGACTGTGGCACCGTCGCCGGAGGTTTCGCAGCAGCACCCGAGACGGGCTTAGCTGCCGGGTTGGCCGACGGCGTGCCCGTTGTCCCCAGGGCAGCATTGGAGTCATCCGTCTTCTTTTGCTGCACGGTTTTCATGGTGCTCTGCACGTTGTTGATGACGGTGGGATTCTGTCCCCAGAGTCCGCCTGTCATCAGTCCCATTGCCAGAATGCCTGTCGTTAGCTTCATAGAGATTCCTATTTGCTCACGCCGGCCGCGGCGGTTGTGGGCTTAGGCCCAGGTGCCGCTCCGGCCGGATTCAAATCGTGACTGAAAAACGTAGTCGCGGTAAACGTAGCCACGACGCTTTCATTGGGCGCGTACTGGTAGGTATGCTTCGCCTTCGCTCCCTGGGGGTTCTTGGTGTTTGAAACCAGGAGTCCGCTGACGTTCACGATGCGCTCCAGCTTGCCCACCCGGTCAAAGAAGTTCAGCATCGAGTAATACGGTCCGTCCAGCTCCAAGTCGAAGGGAAGTTCCGAGTAGTAGTCCTTGACAATGGACGGCTTAGCCGTATATCGGCGAAGTTCCACGCCCGCCTTGGCCGCCTCTCCATCCAGGGTCTCGATGAAGCCGTCCACTTGCTTGTCATCCGGGACAATGCGCCGCTCAATCTCCAACTGTTGTTTCAAGTTGGCCAGCTGGCGCTCCATGTCCTTCAGCTTAGGACGGTAAGATTCCAGTTCGTTATTCTCCCGAACTTTGTCCTGCAACGCATGCTGTGCCACCGTGTTCTTATCGTTCTGGTTCTTGAACACCGTGAAGTACAGCGCCGTTGTTACCAGGGCTCCTCCAAGGAGGACCGCTCCCCATTGCTTCAGGCCCGACAGTTCATTGAAATTCGTCGCCATAAGTGCGCCTCTAGGACTTCCCCTTCTCGCAGGTCAGAGTGAACTGGAATGCCTGCATGTCCTTGATCTGTTCATCCTGATAGGTTTCCTTGATCTCAACCGTCTTGAAGAAGCCTGTCTTTTGTAGATTTGTGATCAGATTCGCCACCGCATCCGCGCTCAGGGCGGTGCCTTCCAGACTCACGCTTGAGCCGGTATCATCCATGCTCCGCAGCCAGACTGCTTCGGTTCCGTTCACGGTCTCGCCCAACATGGCCAGAAGATTGACCGGTCCGGTCTGTCCCGCAGCGTGCAGCTGCTCGATCACGTCTACCCGCCGCTTGTAGTTATTGGCCTCCGTCTGGCGTTCGAGATAACGCGCCTTGACATCACTGAGCTCGCGATTTTTTTGCTCCGCCACCTGCATCTGCGTCGCAATCGTTTTGCCTTGACGGTCGAGCCGATACCAGTAGCCAAAATTCACTGACCCTGCCAGCAACAGCACCACCAGCACTTTCAGCTTGGGCGATCCCATGTCGCCCATTTCCATCGAGGGCATTGTCGGCGCGTTACTGCCGCCGCGCTTGTTTTTTCCCTTGGAGGATTCCAGCAGATTGATTTTGATCATAGGGATTCAAAGCTCCTCAAAGCCAACCCCACTGCTACCGCCAGTTGGCCCGCGTTCTGCTCCACCAGCTCCGCCCCGGGGCCGTCCGCCGGTGGCACCACTCGCTGGAACGGATTCAGCAATTCAACCGGCATGGAAAATTCCTGCCGCAACGCTTCCATCAGTCCCGGCACCTTTGCCGAACCGCCAGCAAGATAAATTTTTTCGATGTGCTCGCCCGCCGCACTCGCGCGGAAGAAGTCGAACGTCTTCTGAATCTCCAGCACGATGATTTCGGTCACCTGCTGCAGGATGGGCGCCTTCGCGTCCTCGCTGACCGTGCCGACTTTCTCGCCCAGCTTCAGCTTTTCGGCATCTTCGAAATTCAAGTCAAGTTCCTTCTGCAGCGAATCCGTGTACTGATGTCCGCCCACACTGACGTCGCGCGGAAACAGTGGCGTAGTTCCTTTAACAATGTTGATGTTCATCACGCTCGCGCCCAGGTTGAGCAGTGCCACAACCTGGCCCGGAGCCGGCTGGTAGTTGTACTCGTAGCAGTTCTGCAGCGCCAGGGCATCGATGTCCACGATAGCCGGGGTACGCCCTGCCATCGAGAGTACGTTGGTGTAGTTCAGAATCTTGTCCTTCTTGACGGCCACCAGAAGCACATCCATCTGCGGGCTGCCCGCTTCCTCCGACAGAATCTGGTAGTCGAGACTCACGTCCGCCAGATCGAACGGAATGTGCTGGGCCGCTTCTTTCTCGATCGTCTCAGCCAATTCCTGATCGCTCATCGAAGGCAGCGAGATCTTTTTGACAATTACTGAGTGCCCGCTTACCGCGGTGGCTACCGACTTGGTTTTGATCAGGCAGTCGGCAAACAACTTCGAAATCGCGCTCGACACCGTTCCCGAATCCACGATCATCGAATCCACTACGATGTCCGAGGCCAGTGCTTCCAGTCCCAGGTGCGCCACCTCGATCTGCCCACCTTTCTTTTTCAACTCCACGGCCTTAATGCTGGAAGAGCCCACATCCAGACCCACAATCGTTTTTGATCCCATTCCAAACATGTGCCCGCCCTTTCGTAGCGCCGCCGTGCCGCCGGCTCTATTACTTACTGTGACCCGGCAGCTTTCGTCGCCGCCTTCGGTTTACGCTTTGCTCCCGATTCCATCTGGCTCGACTTCTCTTCCATCCACTGGTCCAGCCTCGACTTCTTGAACCGCCAGCGGTTGCCTAGCTTGAAAGCGGGAATACTCTGCTCCCCGACGTATTTGTACAGCGTGTCCGGACTCACTCCCAGGTACTGCGACGCCTGGCGAATGTTCATCACTTCTCGCGAGTCGGCCATATTTCCTTAACCCTGTCCTCAAAACTTCCTGCGTCGCTGTTTTTCGACCACAGGCTAGTCTTGGGAGACGCCCTCGCCCTCTACGTCTGTCAAAGGGCTTTCGGTGTCCCGAGCATATAACAGCCCGGTAAAACCCCGCGTCCAAGCGAATCTCCTGTTTTTGCCAGGTTTTGTACGGTTTTCCTGGAAAGAAGCTGACGGGTGGTTGGACGTAAAATCTATATGTGGTAGCCCATGATAGCTATACCACTATGACTAGTAGTGATCACGCCACCAAGCGTGAGTCACTTCGGGAGCGGTAACTGAAGTACTAGAGACGGTACGGAAGTACTAAGACGCTGGCTCAAGTTGCTGCTGATGCTGGCTTTAAGCTGTGTCCGTCGCGGAACGGAGGGCGGTTACTACCCCAGTTTCTCAGCCCAGCCGGCGCTGCACCCCGCGTGGAACGCGATTGTGGTCGACGATTCTTCGTCGCTACTGTACGTCTGAAACTTTCCCATTTACAAATGTGATCTTTAGATCCTTGTACACGTAGAGCTGCTTGGGA
>DATNKA010000730.1:0-4869 GCA_035603655.1 Candidatus Acidiferrales bacterium
CGGGCTCCTGTGTGTTTAACATGTCCAGTGCTCGAGCTATGTGCGACGCGCGGTGAGCTACCGGCGAGAGAGAAGCCAGTTCCACAACAGAAACGTGAAATTCATTGCGCTCTGAACTATCGCGATGGAGACGGCCGCGAGCGCACGGTCTTTCTAGTTCAGCGAGCACGAGACGCATCGCTGATGGCAGGAATGTGGGAATTGCCGGAACTCGCCCATAGGAATGGCGCGGCCAGTCCCTTGTTCACCCTGCGGCACTCGATCACGGTAACCGACTACACGGTGAGGGTATGGCGCGTCACTAACCCGCTGGGCGCCGGCGGGAAATGGATCGCGGTGGAGAAGTTGCCCAAAGTTGCACTCACCGGGCTGGCTCGAAAAATTCTGCGCAAGGCGGATCTTCTCTGAACAACCGCCACCGCGATCCTGCGCCCAGACCGGCAACTGCTTGCGTCCCGCCTCATCTACAATGAAGCAAGCCAGGGCAGGCAGGTATGCGGTGACCGCGAAACATCCGAAGAATGGACTGGGAGGATTACCGAATGTCAGCATTAACCGTGGGCACTCAAGCCCCCGATTTTGAAGTCAAAGCGATGGATGGCAAGCGCTTCGTGCTGCGCGACGAACTGGCGCACGGGGCGGTGGTGCTGGCATTTTTCAAAGCCTCGTGTCCTACGTGCCAATATGCCTTTCCATTTCTGGAGCGCCTGGAGCGGGCATATGGGCACAAGGGGGCGAGGATCATCGGCGTCTCGCAGAATGATCCCCGGGAGACGGCGAATTTCACAAAAGAATTCGGTGTGACGTTCCCGGTACTGCTCGACGACACTCACAAGTATCCCGTGTCGAACGCCTATGGCCTGACCAATGTCCCGACGATTTTCTGGATCGCGCCGGACGGCCAAATCGAACTCTCCAGTGTCGCCTGGGTGAAGGCCGATTTCGCCGAGCTCAATCGCAGGATGGCAGAGTCTCGAGGAGCGTTGCCAGCCATAATCTTCCAGCCTGGAGAAGACGTACGCGACTTTCGCGCCGGTTGAGGCTCCAGGAATTGATCCCGCGGTCGCGGGACACAAAAAATGTAAGGCCTGCCGCGAACCCGGAAGGCAACCCTCGCAGGTACAACCCCACATTGGCCTGAAGGTCCGGGTGGCGAGTGGCCTGCCGTGCAGGTAACCCTGCCGTGTCTAGCAACAAAACCCCGCTTCTCCGTTACAATTCTTTCAGTCAACAAAAAATATTACTGATTCCAAGAATTTTCCCGCGCCGTGCGCCACCTCGTCGGGGGAGAGACCCAGTCTATGCAAGCGATTGTAAGAAGAAGTGTTGTCGTAATCGTGATTGCCGCCATGAGTTTGCTGGGCTGGGCGGAAGGAGCTGCGGTACCACCTCCCGGGCCGGCGGCGCCAAGCCGCGAAGCTGCCTCGGTGCGCCTGCCCTCTACCGCCTTCGCCGCGATGGAAACAATGAATCCCGAACACATCCGCTGGCATGTCCGCTTTCTCTCGCATGACCTGCTCGAAGGCCGCGGCACAGGCCAGCGCGGCGGGGACATCGCCGCGGAATACATTGCCACGCAGTTTGCCGAATACGGATTAAAACCGGCCGGCGAAGATGGCTCGTACCTGCAGAAGGTGCCGCTCGTAGGGATTACCACGCTCCCGCAGACGCAGTTTGTGTTGCTGCCCAAGCAAGGTCCGTCCATGGATTTGAAGCCGCTCGATGAGTATGTCGCCTACGATCAAACGCAGCAGGCGCAGTCCGAGGTCGACGCCGACATCGTTTATGTAGGCTACGGCATCGAAGCTCCTGAATATGACTGGGACGACTACAAAGGCGTCGATGTTCGCGGCAAAGTCTTGCTCATGCTGGTAAACGAGCCGCCCTCGGATGATCCCAAGTTTTTCAAAGGTAAGGCACTTACCTATTACGGCCGTTGGACCTACAAGTACGAAGAAGCGGCGCGCAAAGGCGCGGTGGGCGTGATTCTCATCCACAAAGAGGACATGGCGAGCTACCCGTGGGAAGTGGTGCGGAATTCAAACTCGGGAGAGAAGTCTTATTTGAAGTTGGAGGGCCCGGCGCTGAAAGTTGCTTCGTGGGTGCAGCTTGATGTCGCGAAAAAATTGGTGGCCGGTTCAGGTATGGATATCGATAAGATGATGACGGACGCGCGCTCCCGCGAGTTCCATCCCGTAAACCTTGGCGCAAAGCTCAGGACACACATAGTCAGTAAAGTTCGGAATTTTGAATCGAACAATGTGCTGGCGACTCTGCCCGGTTCCAGCCGCAATTTGAAAGATGAAGCCGTGCTCTACACCGCGCACTATGATCACCTTGGCATTCGTCCCGAGATGCCGGGCGACAATATTTACAACGGAGCTGCCGACAATGCCACTGGCTGCGGCATTCTACTGGAACTGGCGCGCGCCTACAGCGTAGCCAAAGATCGCCCCGGACGCTCACTGATTTTCGCTGCAGTGACGGGGGAAGAGCAGGGACTGCTCGGGTCGGAATATTTAGGCAAGCATCCGCCGATTCCGGCGGGGAAGATTACGCTGGATCTAAATTATGACGACGTGCAACCTCTAGGAGCGCCGGAAGAAGTCGAAGTCACCGGCGCGGAGCGGACGACATTTTATCCCTGGGTGCAAGCGACCGCTAAAGAATTCCGGTTGACCATCCGTCCCGACGCGCGCCCCGAGGCGGGACACTTCTATCGCTCCGATCATTTCAGCCTGGCGCGTGTCGGCATCCCATCTTTTTCAATCAACCAAGGCATGAAATTTAAAGGTCATAACGAGGCATGGGGACTGGCACAGGACAAGGAATACACGGAAAAGCGTTATCACCAGCCGAGCGATGAATATCATCCGGAGATGGACTTCGTGGGCGACGCAGCCATGGCGCGCTTCGGCTTCGCGTTGGGCTGGGAGGCGGCAAGCTTCTCAAAGCTCATCGACTGGCAGAAGGGCGATGAATTCGAGGCGGCGCGAGCGAAGAGCCAGTAGGAAGACAAGGATTCAGGGCGGGAGCCGAAGTCGAAACCTGAGCACTTATTGCGGGCAATCGTCGTCTTGGGCGCCTGCCCGCGGCTGGCCCTCGGTCAAGCACTCCAGATATCGGGCCAGCATTCGACAAAGGGGACTTCTCAGCTGCCCTCCCTCTCTCGCGACCTTCAGGTTATTTTCCAGCCAGGCACAGGCGTCCTCCACGACGTCCTTTGGAAGTTCACGATAGGCAATCTCGCTCTCTGGTCCGACTCCGGGCCCCGCATATCCAGTTGCCATTCGAGGAGATGCGTAAGGCGAAATGATGTAACGGAAATAAAGCCGCGTGCCGCCTTGATCAGGGTCTGCATAGCCGAGAAGCATCATTCCGCCATCCTGCGAAAGCGTAATGCCCTCGGAATAGAAGTGAGTGCGCTTGCAATCCGGCACAACTGTCACCTCGCCGGACACGGCGCCCCCGCCGCTTGCCACGCCTTCACCTTCGCGGAAAACTCGCCATGCGGGATGGGAACAGGAGTTCGTCCCTCGCCCGGATTCCATCCCCACATCACCAGCCTATCTTCCGTGAGGTGCTCGACCAATTGATCGAGGTTGCGTCCTCTATTTTGCTTTGGATCTTTGATCGAGGCGCAAAGCTGGGCGTCGGTGAGTCCTTCCCAGATCATTGGCAGGCTCGGAGCCGGCAGATGCCATCCTGGCGCACCGGGCGGAAGATGCGCAGCGCCGAGATTCTGATCTTGGTGACAGGTGCTGCACTTCGCCGACGTTACTCCGAAGCCGGCCGGACCACGTCGAATGTTCATGGTGTGCGGATGTGAGTCATCGCCCTGACGCGGGTAATCGCCTTTGGAATGGCAATTCATGCAGCGCGGATGTCGCAACACCGGGACGAACGCGGTAAACAGGGCCCCATCGTCGCTGGCCGCAGCTGCGCGCGCGGCCTCAGGTCCGGCAGCGACTACGGGATGCCACAGCCACGTCGCGGCAGCCGTGCCGCACAACAGCAGACTCCAAAAAACTGAATTCAAATGCTTCATACGGCCTCCGACAGACGGATAGGCAACTTGCGGATTCGTTTGCCGGTCGCGGCGAATATAGCATTGGCGATCGCCGGCGCAGCGCATGGAACTCCCGGCTCTCCGATACCGCCCGACTTCTCGTGGTTGTCGACGATGTGAGTTTCAATCTGCGGACACTCATTCATGCGCATGACCGGGAAAGTATTAAAGTTTGTCTGCTGCAGGCGTCCGTTCTCGAAAGTCAGCTCCTGAAAGAGCGCGGCCGACGCGCCGAAAATCGCGCCGCCTTCGGTCTGCGCCGCGATGATGCCCGGGTTCACATACTGCCCGCAGTCGATGGCACATACCATGCGGTGCACCCGAACGTTGCCGTCTTCCACCGAAACTTCCGCCACGTGCGCGGAATAACTTTCAAACGCAAAGTGCACCGCAATTCCTCGGCTCAACCCTTTCGGCAATGGTTTTCCCCATCCCGCTTTCTGTGCGGCGAGATCAAGTACACCAAGATGGCGAGGATGATTCTGCAAGAGAGCGCGCCGGAACTGGTAAGGATCTTTCTGGGCAAGGCCCGCGAGTTCATCCACGAAACATTCCGTTGCAAATGCGGTGTGCGAATGTCCTACGGACCGCAGCCACTGCACCGGAACCTTGATCTCCGCCTGGTGCGATTCCACCGCCAGGTTGGGGATTTCATAGGGAAGATCGTCGACCCCCTCAACCGACGCCGGATCGTAATCCTTTCCCTTCATCATCACCGCGGCGAACAGCGTCCCCGCCATGATCGATTGTCCTACCAGACGCGATCTCCAACTCACAGCGTTGCCGCTCGCATCAATGCC
>DATNKA010000731.1:0-2045 GCA_035603655.1 Candidatus Acidiferrales bacterium
AGGGCCGCCAACCCTCGGCCGCTGCCGACTTCTGCAACAAAATCTGCACGCAACGGACCTCCGGGGATGTCCGCAGTTCGGTCGCTATCGGGGGCAAAGCAGACGTCGCGCGGACAGCCCATTTCGGTCGAGATTGGCCCAAATGCGACATCGACCCGTTGTGGTCCTTCGCATCCAGCGTATGATGGTCATTTCGATTTAGCACCTCCCTGCCGGATCAGGCTGCGTTATCTCGTCGAGGATCGGCATGGGCATTTCGGTGGCAGGGCCTGGCGCGGCGAACGCTAGTCACAACCGATAGCGGAATGCCGAGCTACACTCCGGGGAAGCTCCCTTCGAGGGCGTGATGGCGGCCTCGTGGGAGGGCCGCTACGGGTCACCTCCGCGGCCGAAGTCTCTCCGCGAGATCATGAAGGAAAAGGAAAGCAATGAGCGCGACTGACCACTGGTAAGTCGTGCGACATGCGGATCTTTCTTTACAGGCGTCTCTGGTTGCTCAAATATCTTCTGCGGTGGGTCAGGGTATCCACCCTGGAGCCCCCTCCACATCCGTCACAGATAGTGAGGCTTCTATGATCCTATTCAGGATAGTCTTCGCAGTAACCGCTATCTTGCTAACTAGGGATGCATTTGCGGAGCCAGGGATGTGGATCGGGACAGCTCCATTTTGCTCTGGGTCGCCAGCAGACTGCACTGATCTGGGAATGACATACGTGAAGAGTGATTCAACAGGGGACGGTGGCAAATGCTGGACTGGAACGAAAGTGTATTGTTCAGGTTATCCCGCCCCTGAAATTGCACTCAGTGGTTATGATGATTGTGACGGTTTTCAATGTCATCGAACGATGTGCGGTAGGAATCCCAGTCCGGGTCCGAGGGTAATCGCAAGTGAGTCTTGGTACTTCTGTCCTATCTGCTTCAGTGCAAATTATAGAACGATCATGAGATTGAATAAAGTTCCTAACGCACAGATGGCGCGTGGTTGTCCGTGGCCATATCCGTAGGTTCGTGATCATCGGGCAGTGCGTAGGCGCATTCAGCGCACATGATCGCCCGCTTGTCGCCGATGCAGGCCCGATCCTTGCCGCCGTTGTGCTTGCAATCGCGGCATTTGAATAGGTAGTCACCTGGCGCGCGGAAGATTGATGGCGGAGCGGCATCGCTCGAATTTCCGCCGACGTTCAGCGCCCGCATCGACCGGGTGATCGAATAGGCTGGCTACTTCCGGTTTTGTGAAGGTTTGCGGATGCCGGCCCCATGACGATGGCTCGGCGCACACCGGGGCCGGCGTACGCAAACCTCCAATGGAGGAAACCGCGGGAGGTGTGGCGAGGTGGCGCGTCAGACGCTGTGGGGATTTGGCGGCTGTGAGTTCGAGTACAACTTTTGCGATATGGCACGAACTTTGCGAATGGGTGAAAACGCCTTTCGCCGCTCCTGTAATTTCAAAGAGTTACGCGTTGTAAAAAGGGCACATATTACAACTTTTGCGTTATGTGCCTGATGGCAGCCTTTGTACCGCATCGGTCGAACAAATATTTCCACGTGATAGCGTCCAACGGAATTATTTCAAACTCGCTTATATCATGAGTGCATCTCCAATCGCATCGGTTCGGGTATTCGAAACTGCCCGCGACGCAGACGTCGTCGCGCCAGGTTCGGCGCGCTCCCAACGCTGTCGGTGATAGATCGCGCGATCATCATGCTGAACGATCATCGGTTCTGGGGACATGCTTCTGGCCCCTCATCGTCAGGTAAGACGCACCCATCGTTCCATCCATTGCTGGCACGGCCATGCCGCTCGCCGCAGCGCCCTACCGCGCGAGCGGTTTCGTCCTTTGACCCTTAGCGGAAGTCCACTAGTAGTAGTTACGCTCTAGCCACGCAGAAACTCAATCTTGCACCTACCGAAGAGGCGGCCCCACGACTTGCATGTGGTGCGTTGCCATCAGCTTCTGGTTCGTATCGGCATCCACACCTTGCCGCTCCGCGAACATCATTTCGAACCCACCGGGCGCCACACCGAACAGCAATACACCGGGCTC
>DATNKA010000732.1:0-3696 GCA_035603655.1 Candidatus Acidiferrales bacterium
CCGGATCAGCGCGTGTTTGTAGGCGTGGTTTCACCGATTGATCCGCGAGTCGACACGGCCGAGGAAGTTCGCGACCGGGTGCTCGAAGCGGCGAGCTACATTCCGATCGAACAGCTGGGGACCACAGACGATTGCGGGTTCGCACCTTTCAGCGATGACACTTCGACGACGCGCCAGACGGCGTTTTCGAAGATTCGCGCCCGGGTCAGAGGCACGGAGCTTGCGGAAGCAGTCCTCGGGAATGGTAGATGAAAATCGACGACAACGAAGAACAGTTACTCCGTTCGGTGGTGCTGCAAAATGCCCAGGCGGTTTTCCTGGCGCGCGAGCGTGCGGAGCGAGAACTTCGCGAGTCCAACGAGCGCATCGCCAACATCCTCGAAAGTATCACCGACGCTTTTATCGTGTTGGACAAGGAATGGCGCTTCACTTACGTGAATCCGCAAGCCGAGCAGATTTTCGCCCCGCTGAACAAATCCCGGGAGAGTCTTTTGGGCAAGAGCTACTGGCAGGAATTCCCGGATCTGGTCGGCACTCCTGTGGAGGAGAACTTGCGCCGCGCAGCAGCCGAGAAGTTGAAGGTGGAGTTCGATACTTTTTACCCGGCGTTGAACTCCTGGTTTCTGGTTCGGGCATACCCCTCGCGCGACGGACTCTCCATATACTTGGCCGACATCTCCGAGCGTAAGCGAGATGAGCGGGCAAGAGGATTGCTGGCCGCCATCGTAGATTCTTCCGACGACGCGATTGTCAGCAAGGATCTCGATGGAGTGATTACCAGCTGGAACAAGGGAGCCGAACGGATATTCGGCTACCCCGCAGAAGAAGCTGTGGGCCGACACGTTACTTTGATCATTCCAGACGACCGCCGGGGGGAAGAAGCAGATATTCTGTCACGCCTGAAACGGGGCGAACGCGTAGACCATTTCCAAACTGTTCGCGTCCGCAAGGATGGCAGTACTCTTGATGTTTCCCTCACCATTTCTCCAGTGAGAGATTCATCCGGACGGATAATTGGAGCTTCCAAAGTGGCACGCGACATCACAACGCAAAGGCGCGCCGAGGTCGCATTGCGGGAGAGTGAAGAACGTTTCCGGGCGATCGTGCAGGCGACTCCTGAATGTGTGAAAGTTGTGGGTCCGGACGGGACGTTGCTGGCGATGAATTCGGCCGGCTGCGGCATGGTAGAGGCGGGCGGTGATAAGGAGATCATTGGACAGAGCGTGTACGGGCTCATTGCGCCGGAATTCCGCCAGAGGTTCATCGAATTCAACGAGAATGTCTGCCACGGAAACAAGGGCCAAATGGAGTTTCAAATTATCGGGCTGAGAGGCACGCGGCGGTGGATGGAAACGCACGCCGTGCCGATGCGCGACAATTCCACCGGCCAGACCGTGCAGCTCGCGGTCGCGCGTGATGTTACGGCGCGAAGAGAAGGGGATGAAAAACTGCGGCGCAGCGAAGAAGAACTCCGCGCGTTGGCGGACTCCATCCCTCAACTGGCGTGGATGGCTAATCCGGAAGGCCACGTCTTTTGGTATAACCGCGGATGGTATGAATACACCGGCACAACCCAGGATCAGATGGAGGCAGGGGGCTGGCAAGCAGTACACGATCCAAATGTGCTCCCCCGGGTGCTGGAAAAATGGAACGAGTCGGTGCGGACTGGAACACCGTTTGAAATGGAGTTTCCTTTGCGCGGTGCCGATGGCGAATTCCGCTGGTTCCTAACCCGAGTCAGCCCGTTTCGCGATCATGAAGGGAAAGTCACACGCTGGTTTGGCACCAACACGAATATAGATGAGCAACGGCAATTGCTGCGGTCGCTCAGCGAGGCGCGTGATCAGCTTGAAAAACGGGTGGAGAAGCGGACGGCACAGCTCGCGACCGCCAATGAGAGTTTGCGTGATCTTTCCGCCCGTCTGCTGAAAGTGCAAGATGAAGAACGCAGGCGACTGGCGCGGGAGCTACACGATAGCGTGGGTCAGATACTGGCAGCTCTAAGCATGAACATCAGCGCAGTGCAGTCGCAATCCCATAAACTTGATTCCCAAGGGGCGGCCGCGGTTGCGGAGAATGTTCAGCTCCTCGAACAAGTCTCCAGGGAGATTCGAACTATCTCCCACCTTCTTCATCCCCCGCTCCTGGAGATCGCCGGACTGGCCTCAGCGATTCGCTGGTACGTCGATGGTTTCTCGGAACGCAGCAAGATCAAAGTCGATCTGGAAATCCCCTCTGATTTTGGCCGAATGCCAGACGACGTCGAACTCGCCGTCTTTCGCATCACTCAGGAGTGTCTGACGAACATTCATCGTCATTCCGGGAGCGCTACCGCGGCTATATGTATCCAACAGGAAGGCAACCGTCTTACTGTTCAAGTTCGCGATGACGGGAAGGGCATACCTCCTGAGAAGCAATGGGACCTGGCCGAATCCAGCCGGGGCGGCGTGGGATTGGGTGGTATGCGGGAACGGGTGAGGCAGCTCGGCGGCACCTTGAAGATACAATCCAATGGAACTGGGACCGTGATCATCGCGACCCTACAGATCGACACTGGGCGTCAGGGAAACGAACAAATCAAAGAGCTGCTCGCTCCGTAGGAAATGGGACGCGGGACCGTTCCTTCGGCTTCCCCCTGGGCAGACTCTTGCGGCAACAAGGTCGCAGGAGTGAGGCACCCTTTACCTTGATAAGGAAAACATTGATGCGGCAAGCGGACGCGGGCGAGTCACCCGCGCTCACACGAACTACTGGGCTCCGAGGTATTGCACGTGGACGTAGGTTCCTAGCCTGACGTTGTAGGCAAGGTACCAGCCGTCATGGTCGGGGTCTTCGTAAATGACGACGTCGTCGCTATCCCAAAGCCAGTCGTTGCAGAATCCGATGTCATATGGGGCGACACTGAAGTAAAAGCCGCCGAACCAGAAACGGTTTGGGCCTCCGCCGCCGAGATGCCAGACGTGGCCACGGCCGAATCCGCCGGTGAAGCGTCCGTGCTCCCAGGCATGGTCGAGGTGGTAGTGAGGATCGTCGCGGCCGGTGTCATGGCCGATCCATTGGCCGTTGGAGTGGACGTGAGGGGCGTCGGGGTGGCCGGCACGGTCGTTGAAGTGTCGGTTGTCCTGGACTGGCGCGGGATGGGAATCCCGCATTGGAGCCGGGCCGTGGGAAGGGATGTGGGCGGGGCCGCCGCCGACTGCGCCGCGATGTTGACCGAAGACTATGAGGGAAAACAGAAAACACATTACGACGAGTCCCATTAGTTTTTTCATGCAAGTCCCTTCTTGACGTCCCGAAGAATTTTAGTTTGGGATGGTAAGTTGGTGCAATGAGGAGGGAATCCTTCAAGGCGGCGGAGCTTCGCTCCGCAGGCAGCCGACGGGGGCTGTCCCCAAATCTTCTCCTCCCGGGCGGCACAATAATGTCCGGGCTAACGCCAGGGACCCTCGATAGCGCCGGCATTTGGAGGCAGGAGTGCCCGCTCCACACAGGCAAGAGCCAAACAGGTCAGAAAACGAACTTCAGGCTTAGTTGGATTTGGCGGGGGAGAGACGGCTGCGTTGGGTTTGCGGAAACTTCGGGCCTGCCGGGAGTAGGCGGGGCAGGGAACTCCGTTGATGTAGGTGCCGGAATGGGACATGAGAACTAAAGTCCTGCTGAGTTGTGTGCGGCAAAGGATTGTGCCATGGTCTGGGC
>DATNKA010000733.1:0-26100 GCA_035603655.1 Candidatus Acidiferrales bacterium
GTGCTCTCGATCCTCTTCATGACGTTTCACCTGACGGACGACATCGTCCGCGGGATGGAGCCAGGAACGCTTTTAGACCTCATTGCGGTGCCAATCCTGGTCGTCTGGCTGTACGGAACGCTGGTGCTAGCCGAAAGGCGATCGGGGTACGTCATCATCCTCCTCGGGTCGCTCCTTGGGTTGGTCGTCCCCGTCATCCACATGAAGGGGGCGGGAGTCGGCGGAGCGATCGCCAAGTCCAGCGGAGCCTTCTTCTTTATCTGGACACTCCTCGCGCTCGGCGTGACCGCGCTCTTCTCCGTCATCCTCTCGGCGCGCGCGTTATGGGAGCATCTGCCACGGCGGACCGACGTGCAGCACAAACAAGGTGCCCGTGCATGAAGCGCTGCTCGCGGAGATTTACCAAGTCCAATCCGCGATTGGTCAGATGACGCTAGTGCTTTTTCGGAGGCGCGCCCTTGGTGAGCAGTGTGGAGCGGAACAGAGATTGGGGCGCGCGTTCGAAAAAGCACTAGCGTTACTCGGACGCGACGCCAGATTTCGTCTTTATACCGTTCCTCTTCCTATACCGCAGTTTCCATGACGCACTTACCGGCGCCACTTCGAGACGATCCCCGCAATAACTCGCGGCTCATGCTGCCCAGCATTATCTTCAATCCGAACAGCCTCTGTGGCGTTTGAGGATCATAGAAGTTGTTCACCAGACGTCTTGCGGCCGGAGGACTCACATGGTAGCAAACTCACGGCTTTGCTGAACGCGAGTAGCAACGCTCCGCTGCCTTGCTTCACTTCTCTATTTCGCACAACCGCCCAGCCCGGCACAACTGAAACAGCTCGCAACTTTGCGGCTTTTGTTCGCCAGACAGGCGAAAGGTGTGTGGGTAGCTTTATTGACAAGATTTGCCACCCGAGTGCAAACTTGTGGGCATTATTGCCCTGTTCAGACTTGGCTTCAACACCATTTCTCCCAGAATTCTGGCCGGATTGCGCCGTGTCCTGCGCCGGTCATGCGGGGGAAGGAAGTCGGGATGTCACCTCGGCAACAGCCAACGTCGAGAAGGTACAAGAATGAGGGTAATGCCGACCCCGCCGTGGAGCACCAGGCTCCCCTGACGATTGTGACCGAGCAGATTTCCCCTGCAAACCTGGAACACAAGCGCAATGATTTCTTCACCCGCGAACAGCGGTGGCTGACTGCATTTGAGAGCTCGGCAATCGGTATTACTATGGCTGATCTCGACGGTCACTACCTTGCCGCAAACACCGTCTTTCAGAACATGGTGGGTTATGCCGAAGCAGAACTGAAAGAGTTTTCCTTCTTGGACATCACCTACGAAGAGGACCGTGGAGCCAAGCTCAAGTTGGTTAGAGAACTTGTGGAGGGAAGGCGAAAGCATTTCCAGATAGAAAAGCGCTACCGTCGCAAGGACGGCACCTTGCTCTGGGTACGCAACAATATTTCTCTCGCTCCGGGATTGAGGAACGTGCCGCCATTTTTGTTTACCGTCGTGGAAGATATCACCCGGTGGATGCGCGCGGAAGAGGAGTTGCATGAAAGTGAGAGGCTGTGGCGGGCGTTCCTTGAGAACAGCCCGAGTCCGATTTTCCTGAAAGATCCGCAAGGCCGCTATCTCCACATCAACCGGGAGTTCGAAAGAGTTCTCCGCGTCACCGAGGAGCAAATCAAACCTGCCGACGACGCGAGACTCAAAACCTGCTTTCCCTGCCACGAGCTGATCAAAGCTCGCGACTTCGTCTTCACCAGCGGAAAGGAATGGGACGATGACCGCACACAAATCAACTGCAGCACAAACCAAGCAATCCAAAACTAATCCAAAGGAGGACACCATGACCCAAACAGTCTCTACACAACAAGGCAGCAAGCAGACAGCTGACAAGAATGCGATTCGTCCGTTTCAGAAAGTGAATATTCCAGAGGAGGAACTCACCGAATTGCGCAGGCGCATCAACAACACACGGTGGCCGGAACGAGAAACGGTCACGGATGCAACCCAAGGCGTGCAGCTCGCGACGACTCAAGCACTCGCTCGCTATTGGGCGACAGAGTACGACTGGCGCAAGATCGAGGCAAAACTCAACGCCCTGCCGCAATTCATCACCGAGATCGACGGACTGGACATTCATTTCATTCACGTCCGTTCAAAACACGAAAATGCGTTGCCGCTCATCGTTACGCACGGATGGCCCGGTTCGATCACCGAACAGTTGAAGATCATCGATCCGCTAACCAATCCCACCGCACACGGCGAAAATGCATCTGACGCGTTCGATATCGTGGTCCCGTCGATGCCGGGGTACGGGTTTTCAGGCAAGCCGACGACGACCGGCTGGGGCCCTGAACGGATCGCGAGTGCCTGGACCGTGTTGATGAAGCGACTCGGCTACTCAAAATTTGTAGCCCAGGGCGGGGATTGGGGCGCGGTCATCACCGATCTGATGGGCGTGCAGGCGCCGCCCGAACTTCTCGGTATTCACACCAACATGCCCGGCGCGGTTCCTGCGGATATTTATCGAGCGGTTTTGTCCGGCGCGCCGATGCCGTCCGGTTTCTCAGACGACGAAAAGGCTGCCTTCGAGAGGCTCCAATTCGTGTACAGCAAAGGCGTCGCCTACGGCTACCAGATGGGGTTGCGACCCCAGACGTTGTATGGAATCGCGGATTCCCCCGTCGGCCTGGCCGCCTATTTTCTGGACCACGATGCGTGGAGTTATGCGCTGATCGCGCGCGTCTTTGACGGGCAGACCGAAGGTCTCTCACGAGACGATGTCCTCGATAACATTACGATCACCTGGCTGACGAACACGGCGCTTTCCGGAGCACGGCTCTATTGGGAAAATAAATTTCCCTATTTCAGCGTCAAGGGCGTGTCTGTCCCGGTTGCTGTGAGCGCGTTCCCTGACGAGCTCTATCAATGTCCGCGGAATTGGGCAGAAAGCGCGTATCCCAAACTGATCCATTACAACAAGCTCCCCAAGGGCGGGCACTTTGCAGCCTGGGAACAGCCGCAACTCTTTTCACAGGAAGTCCGTGCAGGCTTCCGGTCACTGCGGTCAGGCGTGGCGAAGTCAGATGTGACCTTCGCCAAAGCGAGCTAGCTGTTCGCAAAGAAGCAGGAGAGCTTCGATGGCAGAGGCTCTCCTGTTCTAGTGGGACGCACTGCCGAGGAACTTTGCCGCGGAGAGGCGATGTCTTCGAGGTGTTTCTGAGCAACGATTCGCAATTGCAGGGAACTTAGATGAGCAAACCGGAAGTAAGCGGGGAGTCGCGTTCTGATCGGTCACTAGTCCGCGCCCACAAACCTAACGGAATTCCGTGATAGTTACCCACAGCGGCATGTCCTCGAGTCGTTTTCATTCTTGTAAAGGAATTGGCGGAAGACACGGAGTATGCACGACTACGCGATTCAGTATGAACGCAAAGGAGAGAAGAACATGGCAAATGCAACGTATGAAGTCCAGGCTTCGCAGTTCAACATCGACCGTACCTATCCGGGCCGGTGGACAATCAGCTTCAACAACCCGCCGATTAACATGTTTGTTCCCTCAACGATCGTCGAATTGGGAGCGCTAATGACCGACCTCGAGGCGGACCCGTCCGTGAAGGTCGTAGTGTTCCAGTCGGCGAATCCCGATTTTTTCATCGCCCATCTCGACGTAGCCAAGGCAGCTGAACGGCCAGAGGTGCTGGGCCTTTGGCGCGAATTTGTGCTGCGCCTCTCGTCAACGCCAGTCGTGAGCATCGCCAAGATTCGCGGCCGCACGCGCGGCATCGGGAACGAGTTCGTACTGGCCTGCGACATGCGCTTCGCCAGCCGGCAAAGAGCCCTGTTCGGCAACCCCGAGGTCGGCGTCGGGCTGGTCCCGGGCGGCGGAGCGATGGAATGGCTCCCGCGCTTGGTCGGTCGCTCACGAGCGCTTGAGATCGTCCTGAGCGGTGACGACTTCGACGCTGATATCGCCGAGCGCTATGGCTGGGTAAACCGCACGCTGGACGACGACGGCCTCGATTCCTTTGTCGAGACGCTCGTCCGGCGTCTGGCCTCGTTCGACCATGAAACGCTGGCCGCGGCGAAGTCCCAGGTCAATCGGTTCGGGACGCCGACAGCTACCGAGCTTCAGTCGAGCATCGACTTGTTCTTCCCACTGCTGGCTTTGCCAGGTGCGCAGGCGCGCCGTGCGAAGGTTCGTGATATGGGTTACGGCGTTCGGAGCGACTTCGAATTGAACTTCGGCCGGTACCTCCCTTCGTTCGGCCGGGCGGACGACGATGCCACGGAACAGGAGAGGTAGACATGAAACGCTGGAAAGCAGTTTCGCTGATTCTGTTGGCTCTTGCGGTGGCAGCCGCGGGATACGGGTTGATTCTCCTGCGACGAGGCTTCAGCGCACTTGCGACACCATCAGCGATTGAGGAGCTCGCCGCCACAACGGCACGCAAATTGGCCGTGCCATCCGCGTATCGCCAACTTCGCAATCCCATCGTGCCTTCAACGGAGAACATTCGGGGAGGCATGGAGCATTTCTCCTATCATTGCGCCGCGTGCCATTCGGATGACGGAGGAGGCCACACGGTATTCGGCAAGGGTCTCTATCCGAAACCGCCCGACTTGCGCGCAGCCGGGACGCAGAACAAGAGCGATGGTGAGCTCTACTACACAATTGACAATGGAGTTCGTTTGAGCGGCATGCCAGCCTTCAGCGGAACGCACACTGCCGCCCAAACCTGGCGCCTGGTTTTGTTCATCCGGCACTTGCCTCAGATCACGGCCGAGGAACTCAATGAGATGAAGGGGCTGGACCCGAAGAGTGCGGCGGACCCAGCGCATTTCTGAAGGGCGGGGAACCGCCCCAATTTTGGTCAACAAATCTGACGTTTGACAGAGAGATCACTGCACTTCTCGGATCAGACGCACCTCCAATCTGCACTCGGTTTTCGGTTGGATCATAGAAAGCGGGGGGTATGTCTACGGCAACAATAATCGGCTCAGGACCGAACGGACTCTCAGCCGCAATTGTCCTTGCAGCATCGGGCGTAAGGACGACCGTACTAGAACGCAATGGGCAGATTGGTGGTGGCTGTTCAACCGCCGCGATCACACAGCCTGGTTTTCTTCACGACCTGGGCTCTTCGACATACCCCCTGGGCGCTGCAAGCCCTTTCTATGGTTCTCTTCCCTTCGCCATTCCTTGGATTCAACCGCACGCGGCATTCGCTCATCCGTTGGATGACGGGACCGCGGTCGTGCTTGAACACTCGATTGAAGAAACAATCGACCAACTGGATGCATGTGACCGCAAAGCATACCGATCACTGATAGAACCCGTAGTTTCTAACTTCGCTGCTTTGGTCGAAGAAATTCTCGGCCCCATCCTTCATATCCCCAGAAGTCCGTTCGTGCTGGCGCGTTTTGGCCTGTCCGCTCTGTTGCCGGCGCTGTCGTTGGCTCGTTCCCACTTTGCTGGAGAACGGGCTCGATCCCTCTTTGCTGGCGTCTCAACCCATTCCATCCTCCCCTTAGAAACTACCGCTTCAGCCGCTGTTGGCTTGACGATGATAGCCGCTGGACACACGAGAGGTTGGCCGATCCTGCGTGGCGGTGCGCAGTCTCTCACGGATGCCCTGGTCCGACATTTAGAGGATCTCGGAGGCCGAGTTGAAACCGGTCGTGAAGTAACCGAGCTACCTTTGTCCGACCTCGTCCTCGCAGACATCACCCCGCGCCAACTCCTTCGCATCGCTGGTTCCCATCTATCCACTGACTATCGAAAGCAACTGGAGCGATTTCGGTATGGACCCGGTGCTTTCAAGATTGACTATGCACTGAATGCAGCGATTCCGTGGACCGCTCGCGAATGTCTGCGGACCGCCACCGTACACATCGGAGGCTCTCTCGAAGAGATTGCTCAGGCTGAAAGGACCCTTTCACCCAACAAACCGTTCGTTCTGCTCGGGCAGCCATCGCTCTTCGACTCCAGTCGAGCTTCCTCTGGTCGACATACCGCGTGGGCCTACTGTCATGTTCCTAACGGCAGCACCGAAGACTACACCGAATCCATTGAGCGCCAAATCGTGCGCTTCGCTCCCGAATTCCGCGATTGCATTCTGTCCCGTTCCGTCTCTACACCCAAAGATCTGGAGAGTTGGAATTCCAATCTAGTCGGCGGCGATATCTTGGGGGGAGCAATGAATATCCGCCAGCTACTGTTTCGTCCTACACGGTCGTTGTATCGCACCTCGCGTTCTGGACTCTATCTTTGCGGAGCATCAACGCCCCCAGGTGGCGGCGTCCATGGAATGTGTGGATTTCATGCAGCCAAGATGGCCCTCAAGGATCGTCATGCTTGAACAACGGAAGATATTAATGGATGCGGAAGCCGACAGCTGCATTCAACTCGCGGGCGGCTTTCTCATCCTGGCTGAAAAAGAGCTATCGGCCTTCATCCGCGCGGTAGATAAGTTGTTCGGCGCTGAGCAGGCGCGCCAATCGGCGCAGGACTGGATCGAGGAACTGGGACGTATGGATTGGCCGTCTGGGGAATCGATTCCAGATTGGCGTCGGGCTACGGTGGGCGCAAGTGCTCGGCTTGGCGCTTTGTCGAGACCACATAGACACGTTAGCGAGGAGATTCGTTACATGAGCGCGATAGGTTCCACACCGATAGACGCAGAGGCGAAAAACGCACCGACGTCCGGCAGGATCTTCTTCCTGGACCTCAGCGGCGGCCGCATACTGTCCGCAAACCCTGATGGCTCCGATTTGAAGACCATCATCAACGAAAGCCGGAAGTTGCCCGATGGCCTGGTGCTCGATGTCGCCGCTGGGCACATCTACTGGACCAATATGGGTGATCCCAAGAGGAATGATGGCTCGATCATGCGGTCGGATCTCAATGGCAAGAACATGATCACCATCGTTCCGCCTGGCGGCACGTTCACGCCGAAGCAACTTCAGCTGGAGTGTAACCGCGATGCATGCCAACCATCCTTTCGAGTTGGAGGGGTTCGATTGCCACCAAACTGAGTTGGGCGGCGGACTTCTGAGAATCTATTATAGCCATAGGCAGATCGCGATTTCCTCCTTGCCCGAGCAAATCTTCTGCGAACGCCAGCGCCGAACTGCCCGGCATGGCGGTCTAGAGAATCAGACATCCGGTCTCGTCTACACAAATCAGATGAGAAAAACTCTTCGGCGGTATAAAGGCGCGAGCCCGCAAAGCCAAATTCCCTGAGCACGTCAGCAGTTGCTCCTGACGCCCAAGCTCCCGGCGCCCGACGAGACCGCCAGCGTAAAATGAAAACTTGCTCCGCGAGGATAGTTGGCCGTAGCCCAGAGCCGACCTCCGTGTGCCTCAATAATCGTTCGGCTGATACGAAGCCCCATACCGGTGCCGTGTTCCTTGGTCGTAAAGAAAGCGTTGAATATCTCGTCAGCTTGGTTATGGGGAAGTCCGATGCCAGTGTCTTCGACCGATACCAGGAGCTGTTCGTTACTATCATTCTGGGTGCCGAGCGTGAGTTGACGCGGGGCATCAACGGCCTTCATTGCGTCGATGCCGTTGATCATCAGGTTCATTAATACCTGCTGCAGTTGGACGCGGTCTGCCACAATGAGGGGTAGCTCGGCTGCGAGCTTTGTCTGTACAGAAACTGAGTGCTGGGTCGCTTCGTTGTGCAGAAGAATCTCCATCTCTCGAATCATCTCATTGAGATCGACGCGCTCCTTTGTGACAACGCCTTTTCTGAAGAATAGCTTGACTCGGTTGATGATCTCCGCTGCTCGGTTTGCATCACGAATTACCCTTGAAGCCGCAACCCGAGCGCCCTCGAGATCAGGCTGCTCGCGATCGAGCCGGCGTAGGCAGGTAGAAGCATTTGTGATGGTGCCACTAATAGGTTGATTAATCTCGTGCGCGAGGGAAGCACTGAGTTCGCCCATAGTGGTTACGCGATTCGCGTGTGCGAGATCTGCCTGCGCTTTAAGTAATGACTCTTCGGCGCGTTTGCGGTCTTCTATATCGATCCCGGTACCGTACCATTTGACTATCCCTCCATGACCGTCACGCAAAGGTACGTTGCGCACAAGCAACCACCGATAGTCGCGCTGCGCAGTCCAGACGCGCGCTTCAATCTCGACAGGTTCTCCCGCCGCCAATGCCGATCTCCACTTAGCGAGGTAGCTGGTACGATCATCCGGATGGACGATCGATTGCCAACCGGATCCAAGCAATGCCTCGACCGAGAGCCCAGTGGATTCGAGCAAACGCTGATTGATGAAGTCTACTGAACCATCCGACAGAGTGCTCCACACATGAGCGGGAATCGTGTTAATTACCCGGCGGAGCCGATCCTCACTTCCTTGTAAGCTCTCATAGAGATCCTGTAATCGCCGCGCTGTATCGTTAAATACGTGTCCCAGTTGGGCAAGCTCATCTTCTCCATGGATGGGAACCCGATGTTTGAACTCGCCTCGTGCCAACATCTTTGAACCTTTAACTAGTTGTTCGAGCGGCCGTGTGATGCTGCGCGTAATGACCAGTCCCAACGTTCCCGCAATCAACAAGGTGAGAACGACGGTGGTCGGCACGACAATAAAAATCCAGTGCTGTACTTGGCGAATATTGGCTGCCGCTTGGGCATGTTCCGTCTTTACCTCGCGATCGACTCTTTCCACCAAGGCGGAGGTCGAGAATTCGAGCGGGCGTAACTGGTCGGCAAGCCGCAATTGCACGGCGTTCCAATCATCCGCTTCAGCCAAGTCGATCATTGACGCGGTCTGCGATCGGAGCGTCGACTGGACGACTGCGAGCGTGGGGAGAGTCGTCGGGTCAGAGGCGTTGTAGGAATGCACGGCCAGCAACGCACTCTTGGCACGTCGCATGTCCTCCGCAAACGCCTCATTCATCGATTGAGTCTCTGCGTTCAGACGTTCGGCGTTTTTTGCGTTCGCAAGTGACTCAAGCGTGTCGCGAAACTTCAACAGGTCTGAGTGAACACGTAAGACAGTTACCAACTCCTCGTCATATTCATTGAGTCGCTCTGCTTGCGCGTGGACGATGTGGAATTGCCATAGAACGATTACGTCACCGGCTAACGTCGAAAGGATGATGAGCGCGAAGCATAGAACCAGGCGTGGGCCAATGTTGAGTCGCAGTCGATTCATCTCAGTGCGAGCCTGTTTCTGGTTGAACCCTGTCATTACCCATAATCCGAACGAGCTCATTCTCGAGCGCCGCGGCCGCTGCTGGAGCTGTGGACTGGCGGGTCAGCACGGAATGCAGTGCGTGGGAATAGGCTTTGGAGACCGCCTCATAGTTCGATCCGGCAACCGCCGACGGGCGCAAAACGACGGCGCTCCCAGCCGATTCCCCCGGCTTGCACCACCAGGGGTAGATTTTCCTCATCACAAATGGAACTTCAAAGAACTCGACCTTTCGGCCTAGCTTTTCAAGATGAGTGGAGGCCATGAGTTGTGCCTGTTTGCGAGTGAGAAACTGGACGAGTTTGACGGCTTCGGCGCGATGAGCTGAAGTGCGGGAGATCCCCAAAGAGTAGGCTCCCAGGGTTCCGACTCGCGCGCTCTTTCCACCAGGGACACTTGTCACTCCAGCTTTGTCGCGGAACGGCTTATCTACTGCGTCAATCTCATACATTTCGGACCACCCGAGCTGAAACGCAGCCCTGCCGGAAACCCAGAATTTATCTTCTGCGTCCATAGCGGTGTACGAAACCACGCTTGCTGGCGAAATCCAACCCACCCAGTGTGCGGCTCGTTCCCAGGCCTGAACGACATCTTGATTGTTGACGCTGATCTTGCCGTCGAGCTCGATGATATGGCCGCCCCCTTCCGCTGCTTGCCAATCGAGCCCCTCGGAGGTCAGCTGTTCGCTTTCCGATGTGATCGCGCCGGACCAGACAAACCCCCAAAAATCTTTCTTCCCTTTTGCGCGCTCCCCAGCCTGGATCCGGGCGGCCATCTCCTCAAGCTCATGCCAGGTTCTGGGTGGCGTCTTGTATCCGTACTTGGCGAGCAGGTCCGTCCGATAAAACAAAACCTGCACATTCGGGTTATAGGGCATTGCCACAAGTTTCCCCTGAACCCTGTAGCTTTCGATGAGGTCGCGATCCTGCGAGAAAATCTCTTCTGAAGTAAAGTTAGGTTGCAGGTCGATGAGGTATTCACCGATTGTTCCGGCCCAGATGGTATCAACGCCATAAAGGTCAGGGGACGGGGCACCGCTTCGGAGCAAATCCATGGCAAGATTGAGTTTTGAGCCGTTGTCCTCTGGCGTTGGAAGATCGTTGACGCGAATGCCTGTTTCCCGCGTGAATTCCTGCAAATAGACGTCCGGGATCATCCGATGGTCGCCAGGAAATCCCTGGCCTTCTGCATCGAGAAATGTGATGGTCACAGGCTGTGCGGGCTTACGGCAACCGGAAAAAAGGAACGCCCACAGCAGAATTCCCGCAATGCCCAACTCTCGGAAGCGATGAGATGCAAACCGACGCCGTTCGGCGCAGCGCATTACATGACTCATCGTCTTGATTCGGATGGATAGGGGAAGCAGTTTTCATCTCCTTTGCAACGTCAGAAATAAGCGATAGAGTGCACGCAGATCAATCAATTTTCCTAGTTTTGAACGGAAAAATGGTAGCAGAAATCGCGAGCGGACGTCCCTACCCCGTCGTAGCTGGGTATCCCGTTCGGCAGGTTCCCGCCGGCAACCAATTGATGGTGAACACGAAAGCCCATCCCGACAACCCGTTCGAGCCCTGAATACTTTTGACGTTGCTGACTGCGAATCAGTAGGATTTCGAGGTCGTTCGATGGTTCGATGAGATGTGGGCCTAGAAAATCTCGTAATGAACGTCGCCCACGTTGCTGCTGAGGGAGAGCAATAGAAGTAACGGTGCGTCTTATCAGCAGAAGAACACGCGGAGCATTCTCCGGAGCGGATCAACACAAGTTGTCGCGAGTCTGACGAGCCGAGGGGCAATCGCGAACTCAGACCTGCTGAGCTGCCGTCAAGCCAAGTGAGTTGCCGGATTCGCGGGCCGGAGTTTGGTCGCCATTCTCACCAAGTCGGCGAGGGAATTCGCTTTCATTTTTTGCATGACCTGCCCGCGGTGCGCCTTTACCGTGATTTCGCTGATGCCGAGCTCGCCGCCGACTTGTTTATTCAGTAGCCCCGAGACGACCAACGCCATCACCTGCCGTTCTCGGGAAGTAAGCGAGGCGTAACGGTCCCGAAGTTCTTGTATCTCCGCGTTCTGAGCGAGGGCGAAGCTGCTTCGTTGGAGGGCGTTTCGGATGGCGCTCACCAAAGCGTCGTTATCGAGGGGCTTGGTTAAGAATTCGAGAGCGCCGGCTTTCATGGCTCGCACTGACTGCGGTACATCGCCATGACCGGTGATGAAAATGATTGGTATGTCGATGTGTTCAAGCGCAAGCTGTTTCTGCAATTCAAGACCGTTTAGGCCCGGAAGTGAAAGGTCAAGAACCAGACAGCTCGGGACACGTTTTCTCGGGTGGTCGAGGAATTCTTGTGCGGACGCGAAGGTCTCCGGCTTCCAGTTCTCATCCTGGACCAACAGTTCCAGCGATTCGCGGACGGACACGTCATCGTCAACGATGAACACGATGGGGATGGCACTCGACATCAGTAACGCCCCTACTTCATAACTAAGTATGCGCGCCGCATTCATTGTATCCCCCTTGAGATTCAACCGGTGAACCCTCAGATAGCTTGCAGTGCGGTCTTAATGGCCGCAAGCAGAGCCGCGTCACTGAATGGTTTGAGCAGAAACCCCGCTGCGTCTTGCTCGAGCACTCGAGCAAGAATCGTCTCATCCTTTTGACCGGTCATAAATATGACCGGGATCTCTTCTCCGCGACGCTTCAGTTCCTGGTGAAGTTCCGGTCCACTCATACCCGGCATAGCGATGTCGAGGATCAAACAGCTAGTCTCATCGGCAGAACCGGATGACAGGAACTCTTCCGCTGACGAAAAAGCTCGAGCTGCAAAGCCGAACTCCTTAATCAGGTCAGGCAGCGACTCGCGTATGGACTCATCGTCATCAACTACGGATAGAAGCGGACGTTCGTTCCCGCTCCTGTCCTTAAGGGACTTCATAACAAAATAATGTGGCATTCAATGAAAAACGTCCATTGTACTTTGGTATTGCTTTTGCCCGTTTGTGAGCAACGGAGCCATATTTACGCAGCCTCCTTCGGCGAATCATTTGAGTTGGACTCGCTGCCGTAGAAACCCGTTGCGCACTGCATGGTAGGAACTCTCGAAGACCGTAATCCAATGACGTCGTCGACATGCGACCCATCCTCGACGGCCCAGTCCATACGACAACAAATGCGACTCAGCGGGAAAGCTCCCTTGGCTGGCGTTGTCGCTGGCAAGTAGCTCGAATGCAGCTATCATACGATCCACTGATCGAAACTGCCGTCCGGACGGTACGTACCGACGTTGTAGCGAAGCTCCAGTTGCCCACTCTGCAGCGCGATGGTCGGATCAATGCCTGCCTGGTCCAATCTTTGCAGGTGACTCTGACGCTCATCGGGATTCACGACGTGAATCGCCTTGTGGCCGCACTGGAACCCCTCTTTTTATGAACGGCAGCAAAACCCGATAGTCTTCCTCGTCGCTGTTGAAGAAGGCGCAGACATGACGATTCTTATCGAGCAATGAGCAGCAAACGGAATTGGATCGCCGCCCGCTCCGGTACCGATGATAATTGCGTCACACTGCTGAACACCGACAATCAGATGCAACTTGGCGCTCTGCCGTGTGAAAACCACCATCCCTCTATAGCGTATCGGTTCCATGGGCTAACGGCCTGATGTCTTGCGCATGCGGGGGAAGCATATGGCGATGCCCGGGAAAATGGCAAAGAAAGGGACACGGAAACGAGTTGTCCGGATGCAGCTTTGCGCAGAGAACACGATCGTCACCGTTTATGCGCACATAGACCTCTGCCGCGGTGAACATTCCTAACAACGGTGCGACGAAATAAAGCCATCCCGCTGTCCATACACCTGCAAAGAAGGCGGACCCGGTAGTCCGCGCGGGGTTGATGCTAAATCCTGAAACAGGCGCAAAGAAGAAAGCATAAAGTGCAATCAGCGCCCCGACGTAATAACTGACATAGCCAGCCAGATATGCGCGGTTGGACAGTACCAGAACGACTGCCATGAGCACGGTAGCCATGAATAATTCTGCGAAGAACGCCGCTGCAGTGCCGTATCGTCCGGGAACTGTAACCAGGTAGTTGACTGTGGGCTTGGAAAGGCTGCTACGAAAAATGGTCGTTGCGACAGCCACTCCAAGGATTCCGCCTATGAATTGGAAGAACACATAGAACACCGCATCCCACAAAGCAATTTTCCCAAGACGAAAGTACGTGAGCGTGATGGCCGGATTGAAATGGGCTCCCGACCGCTTACCCAGCGGGGATTGGATGATCAGGACTCCTGTAATCCCCATTGAGATGCCCATGACGGCCCGCCGAGTGATCGCGCCTGGAAACAGATGAAAACCGGGCCAGGAAGGATCGAAGAGGAAGATCGTAAACGCGCACGCGGAAAGCATGAAAAGAGCAAGCTCGATTGCCTCACAGAAGTAGAGAGGCCAATTGCGCTTTAACGCACGGAACGGCGGTTTATTCAATGCTTGCATCAGCATGGTGAGTCTCCTCGGGTTACCACCAGTGCTCAACCTGGACGCCATATGTAAGCCCATTCGTTTGGTTCTCAAATGGAATTCCGCCTACAAGACCACGGAAGCCATTCGACCAATTGGCATATGTTACAAACGCACGTAATACAGGACGGCCGAAAAATTTTCTGTCGGCTCCAATTTGCGGTGCGAACGTACATTTTCGCAACCAGCCGTCGTAAGAGCCGGGCAGACCAGTGTGATCGAATCCACAATCGCCTGTCAGCGATAGATGTTTGGTTAGAAACACCTCCGGCCTCACTCCGAACGACACCCATTGCATCATGTGATTGTTTGTATTGAGGTTTCTCATTCGCTGGAAAAGGAAAATGGGCATCACGGCAAACTTGTCACTTGGCTGCAGGACGATCTGTTCGGTGACCAGAAACTGTTTTGATTTCGCCGTATCGAATGAGGGGGTTGGTATTGTCGCCCCAATGCCCGGTCCGCTAAAGTTGCTTGCCGCGCCGGTGCCGTACTGAATCAGGAACGTGTGATAGCCTCCATGCCACTCTAGTCGCTGATGGCGGATCCCATACGCGTATCCGTTAGCCGAGGGAATGTTGGTAGCGATTGATGAACCTGGAGTGGATGCAGTTGTGATCTGACCGCCTTTTGAGGTTGTATAGTCGAAATACCCCCCCCATAGACCGAACGGTCCCTTTATGTCATACAGAGTCGCATCGACGTGGTTGGTTGTCAGGTTCCCGTTTTGTGTAATGACGTCAGGCCGTGCTACACCGATAAAAGCTAACGCAACCTTGCCGAAGTTGACGTCCACGTCTTCGACACCACCACCGTAACCGCTAAAGTCCAAAGGGAAGAAATCGTCGCTATCGATGTGCTGTCGACGATAATATCTCTCGCCAGCCCAGAACTTGGCGTTCGGCTGGCTCTCAAAGAGTTTTCCCGCCTGCACGAACGCCTCCCGGAGACGGAATTGATCAGCACTAGGGCCGGCAGTAGGAGCATAGTTTTCGGAATTCGACGTGTTGGCCTCGACTGTCAATTCGCTCCTGAACCACGCCTTGTCCGAATCCCGGTCCGGATTCACCCAGTTGTTGACAAAGATCAATTCCGCGTATGTCTCCGCTTCATTCCCCAAACGGTATTTCGCTTGCGCCCCTGGCGCTTCAAAAGCGACCTGTTGTCCGCCTACGCTGTTTAATCCGAAACCTGAACGAAAGTACCCATGAAATTCAAAAGAGCCCAAACGTTCTTGTAATTCCGCGATCCTCCTGTCGGCTTCTTGGAGAAGGTCGTAGGAAGGCTCGGATGGCAGCTGACCTTGAAATTTAGCTCCGACTTGATTCGCATCCTCGAACACGGATTTTGGGAATTTCTCGGAAATCTGCACAACGGATGGTTTTGCTGCCTGCGGTGTTCCTTGGGCTTGTTCACCGCTGACGCTCTTTTGCCCCTTGGCTTCTTTCTCTTTTTCGAGTTGTTGCTCCAAAACGGAGATTCTTTGCTCGAACGCTGTCAATTGCTGTTTCAGTTGTTGCAGCTGTTGTTCGGTATCCTGACTTCGAGCAACCAATGACGTGCACAGAATGCCTACGAGATAACACACAGTTCTTCCGATGTGCCGATGTCTTCTTATGGGCAGTTCTGGAACCATGTCTGCTCCTCATCCGATCCACGAAAGCTCACCGAGAACTCGGTACTCCATACTCAAAGGAATACGTCCTCCGCCAGCGCGACCTCTGCGCCCGCTTCACACTTCCAGAGCAGACGTCGCCTGCGGCGGATATTCCTGGAAGGCTTGCTTTCGAACAGCGACATCGCCCAACTGTCGGGGAAGAAGCGCAAGCCCGCTCAGCACAAACCGCGAAAAGACATCTCAACTTAGGAGGATGACAACAGAAGAGGAGGGTTCAAACAATTGGACGATAGTATCGGCGACACCTTCGTATCACTCGTCCTAGATCAATACTCTTAACTTATCCAACGGGAGATCCCGGATCATCGATGGGCCGGGGCTATCAAGGTGGCCGCACCGTCGTCTCACATAGCTCCTCTACACTTGTGACTTAATCGGCAAGGACGGAAGGCATCCGCACTCATCTCGCCCGATATGCAAGAGCGAGTTGGGGTCGCTAGTCAATCACTAAAATGGCATTTACACTCAAGGCCCCAGGCAATGAAAATGTCCTTAATTGGAATGTGTCTGTCCTTCCAGGGCTAACTCGACGAGATTTGCCCGCACTCGATCTCCGATCTGCGCGTTCTTTAGTGTCGCCAGGAACTTCTTTGTGAAGTCCTGCTGCAGGTGGAAATCCTGTGCTGCCTGCGACTTGTAAATCTCGTAAAAGACAAATGTATTCGGATCGTCTTTTCGTGCCGTGACGTAAAACGCATCAACGCCCGCCTCCGCCCGCACCAACGGCAGGTATTGGCGTGTGGCCTCGACAAGCTCCGCTCGGCGCTGTGGCTGAATTTTTGCTTCGATCAGCATGATCACCTTCTCGTTCGTCATATTGGACTGCTCCTCTCGATTTTCATTGGCCGGCATGTTCACAGCTTGCTCCGCCGACAGCACGTGCGTCGCACACACGCTTGCGGCCATCAGTACCGCCGCGATCACGACGCGGTTTATTTTCATGTGTGAATCCTTTCGTTAAACACCATTCGGCGTCCCACCGTACTGATCCGTTTGGCGATCCGTCACCTCTCGTGAACGAAAGGTCAAAGACGCCTTTGGTCCACTAATGCTCCGCGAGAGCTCGATGTACCATACTCACGGAAGTAGATCCCTCGCCAACGGCCGCAGCCACCCGTTTAACGCTTCCGGCGCGGACGTCACCTACAGCAAATACTCCTGGGAGGCTGCTTTCTAGCATCTGAGGCGGACGCGAAAGCGGCCAGGGAGGATCCCGATCTGGTTCAACAGCTACCGGCACATCGCGTCCAGTTAGGATAAAGCCCTTCTCATCGAGAGCGACGGAGCCTCGCAGCCAGTCGGTGTTGGGCGAGGCACCCGTCATAATGAAGAGATGATGGACCGGTGCCGAACGCACCCGCCCGGTCTGCTTGTTGATCCAACTCACTTCTTCGAGGCCGTTCTCGCCCACAAGATCGGTTAGTTCCGAGTTGTAAAGCAACTCGATGGACGGATTCCCGAGAATGCGTTGAATCAGGTAGCGCGACATCGATTCGGCTAGGTCGGCCCCTCGCACGAGCATGTACACCCTGCGGGCCGTCTGCGAGAGGAAGACAGCGGCTTGACCAGATGAGTTGCCGCCGCCCACCACAATAACCTCTTGGCTTTCGCACAACTGAGCCTCCAGATGGGTGGCACCGTAATGGATCCCGCGGCCGGCGAAGCGGTCCAAGTTCACGGTCGTTGGCTTGTTGTAGCAAGCACCAGTCGCGACCACAATGGTCCGTGCGAAGAACACAGTCCCATCGTCCATCACGAGTTCGTAGGGGCGATGTTGGCACCGGAGTTGAACAATCTTGCGTGCCAACGCCATCTTCGCCCCAAACTTCTGTGCCTGTCTGGTAGCGCTCGTAGCGAGCTCCTGGCCAGAGACCCCGGATGGAAATCCCAGATAATTCTCTATTCTTGAACTGGAACCCGCCTGGCCACCAGGGGCGTGGCTTTCAATCAGGAGAATATCCAGTCCCTCCGAGGCCGCGTACACCGCTGCCGCCAGGCCCGCCGGGCCAGCGCCCACGATTATGAGATCGTGAAGCAAATTATTGTCGATATTGTCGTTAAGTCCGAGGCGATCCGCCAGCTGTGAGGGTGACGGATTGCGCAAAACGACTGCCCCGTTGCAGATCACGATCGGGATTTCGGAGGCCGCGATTGCGAAGCGGTCGAGAAGATTCCGAGAAGCGTCGTCCACATCTAAGTCGATGTAGGTGTATGGATGACCATTTCGACCCAGAAATTCCCGAAGACGCAGCGTGTCTGCAGAATGCTGTGAGCCAATGACAACGACATTGCCCAACTGTCGGGCGATCAGCAAAAGCCTGCGCAACATAAACGCGCGCAAAAAGATCTCATTCAGACCTGCATCGCGCGCCACAAGAAGGCGAAGGTCATCGGGCCGAAGCTCCAGGACTTCACCTGCTTGTATAACTCGGGCCAGGACTATCGTTCGCTGTCCTGCGATCATGCCCGCCTCACCGGTGAACGTTCCTGGGCATAAGATCGTGACCAGCCGTTCGCCCTGGATAGTAGGCTGAACGATTTCCAAGCTGGCTGATAAGAGAATGAAGCACGGCCTTCCCACCTCTCCCGGCCGATACAGGATCTCACCAAGATCCACTGGGCGCACTCGTCCATACGGCCGCGCACGACCTATCTCGACCTCCGTAAGGACCGGCCACGTCTGGTTCTCGGCGTTGAGCTCAGCGGATATCCGCTTCTGTTCGCTTAGGGGTCTTGCCCCTTGCAATCCGATAGATGCCTCATTTGCCGCCACCTTCAGAAGAAGGCTTTCGGCTTTCTCAGGGAAACTCGCCCGGCTAGAACCCAGGACGATCACGCCGATTTCACCCTGTACACCCAACTGCGCGGAGAGGATCGAAATGCCTTCAACTCCTAATTGGTCCCGCACTTGCGGGAGAGAGCCGTGAGCGTAAGCTGCCAGCGAGTTGCCGAGCATATTGCGGAGTTCCTGGGCCGACAGGTTGATCTTGCCGTCCTTGGCGACTCGGAGAATCTCCACCGGCACCGCGCCAAATGCGTCGCTCAACCGCGCGTAAGCGAAATCCAGGCTGAGCATACGAAGGAGTACATCCAGAAGAGTTTGAACGATTTGAGATGGCTCACTGCCGCGCCAGATAGCAGGCAGAGCGAGCAGGCTGACTAGATCGTTAATGCAGCGCTGAAGGCGCTTGATTTCCTGGGCCGGATCCTCGATCTGCGCTTCCATGTCAGGCCGCCCCCGGCGCCTTGGTCCGACGTTGCCGAAATTCTTGTAGGAATTCGTCCGGCGGAATATAGAAGGGATTCTCCTGAAGTATGCCCCCGATGACGACCATCGGATGGGTCCTCATTATGTCAATCACCGCGTCGCCGCCAAATTGCCCAAGATGGTAGGTACAGATAACTGCGTCTTCATGCCGGTGCCATACATCGTTTACACGAGACTCGAACTCGATCACATCGTCTAAATGCGATCCGTCTGCAGCTGACCAATCCATCCGGCAGCAGATGCGACTGAGTGGGAATCCTCCCGTGGTATTGCCGCTCGCCAACTCCTCAAACGCTGAGATCATGCGGTCCGGATCAAAGTGGCCATTCGGGAGATAGACATCAGTATTGATGCGAAGTTCCAGTTGTCCGCTCTCCTTCGCAGCCGCCGCATCGATCCCTGCCTCAACCAGGCGTTGGAGGTGGTCCTGACGCTGATTCGGATTGACGATGTGAATTGCCTTATGCCCACACTGGAATCCGTCTTTTATGAACGGGAGCAAAACCCGATACTCTTCGTCTGGGCTGTTAAAGAATGCGCAGACGTGACGCGTTTGGTCGATCTGGGAACCAGCAAAAGGAATGGGAGCCGTGATCTTCTTCATAGCATTTCCCCTAAAAGATATAGAGCGACGTCCAGCTTTGAATCCGGTTCGATAAGGATGCACCACCCTACCCCAAATGTGCAAACCACTGTTTGGTATTCATCGATGAACACATGCTGCGCCTCGTTTGTGCAGTTCCAATCAAGTGCCGCCTCGGCGGATTAAGGACAACAGAAGAATAAGGTTCAAACAATTGGACGATGGTATCGGCCATACTTTCGTATCGCTCATCCCTAATGAACCGACCCGACTCAGAGCGACGCCACGACAGTGGTGTTGCCTTACTTCGCCACTACAGTCGATACCAAGGTATGGCCGATACCATCGTCCAATTGCGCGGACCACTTTGTTCTGGCCAAATGACGACAGTTATATGTCGCTAGATGGCCAGTGTGAACCGAGCGACGATGGGGATCGAAGCCTAAGCTCTTGAGATTGTCGCGGGCTACGTGTGCATTTTGCTGCGACGAATGAACTACAGACAGGCCGACGGCCATTGTCGGCTTTAATCAACCGGTTTCCGAGACTAACAAAATATGAGGAGAATCACATGGCAACTATGAACGCACCAACCAAACTCACACAGATGAACGCACCGACGAAATCGGCACAGATCCGCGTGGCCCGGCGGTCGCCCGCTTATTGGCGTGTCACGATCGATAACCCACCGATCAACGTGATGGGCCCGGAAATGGTCAAGCAGTGGCAGGAAGTCATCAATGCTCTCGAGGCCGATGAGCATGTCAGGGTCGTGGTCTTTGACAGCGCGGTCGACGACTACTTCCTGAATCACGCCGATTTTAATGCCAGGCTTGAGGACCTGACCGCACTGCCGGCGGGTCCCACAGGCTTGCCGCCTTGGCCGGATTTTCTCGTGCGTCTGACCCGCTTGCCGGTCGCGTCCATCGCTCTCATCCGTGGCCGGGCAACGGGTAATGGCAGCGAGATCACGCTGGCCTGTGATATGAGTTTCGCCAGTCGCGAAAAGGCAATCATCTCGCAATGGGAGGTGGGCGTAGGAATGGTTGCGGGCGGCGGCCCCATGGCCAGGCTGCCCCAACTCATCGGCCGAAACCGCGCTCTTGAGGTGCTCCTTAGCTCGGAAGACATCAGGGGAGACCAAGCCGAGGCGTACGGCTACGTCAATCGCTCCCTGCCCGATGCCGAGCTGGATGCGTTCGTAGATGCACTCGCGACTCGGATCTCCGGATTCGACAAGTGGGCGATCGCTAACACCAAGCGCCTCGTCAACACCAGCCTGCCGCCGGATGTCGAGCTTGGCGCCGGGTGGGATGCGTGCATCGCTTCGCTCGGTCGATCCGCCGCCCAGGATGGGATCAAAGCGCTGATGGAGCGCGGCTTCCACAAGCGGGGTGACGCAGAAAATCGGCTTGGATACTACCTGGGTCAAATTCATCGCTAGGATGCTGGTCGATGCGGTTTCCAACTCCGTCAGAAGAGGAAGAAACCTGGCCGCTCGACCAGCGAACATCTTGCGGAGCTTGTAACGACAGGCTCCGCAACTTTTTTGTCGATCGTCTGTCGACTGACCGTGTCTGCTGCCCGTGACGTTTGCCAGGCTCCGACTTCCTCCGCTCCGACGGACAACGCCACGGCCCAGCGGCGAGTTTCGATGTCTAACACTATCTGTCGATCTGACGATCTGACAGGACGGATCTCGAACTGAAATCATCGATAGCCTGCACCAAGACTGCGAGACTGAACAGGCGCATCTTCAATGGAATGTGGTCGAAGGGTCAGAGACTAAGATGGCCGCTCTACTGGAATGGGCGACGTACCGAATGAAGTGACGAAATTGATGGCACTGCTGCGGCTAGCCACGCCCGAAGTGCGACACAGTACTCGGATGTCAGAAGGAAGAAGAAATGGGTTTAGAACCTTGCTATTCAAGTCATGAGCGAGCTCGTAATCAGGCCGCAAGGTGCGAGGTCTCGCCTCGCACCATCGCGGCGCCCCCAATGTTCTCGCAAGGTACAAATCAATTGTTCCTTGCCGGGCGTTGATTGATTACTGCCGCACCTGCTTGGCTCACGATTTCGTCCTGGGAATCCGTGCCTCCCGAACAACCGATTGCGCCGATAATCGCCCCCTGCTCGATCAGAGGAATGCCGCCTCGAGACGCAATAACCCCATCGAACGCGAGCAGATAGTTGAGATGCATAAGGTTGATTCCGTCCTCGAAGACTTTGGTTGGGCGCCGGAAGGTTGCGGCTGCTCGTGCCTTGTGTTCCGCAATCTGAATGGAGGCAAGCATCGCGCCGTCCATTCGTTGGAAGGCAACTAAGTTACCACCGGAATCGGCTACTGCTATGTTCATCTTCCAATTCCGCTTCTTGGCCTCTGCCACAGCTGCGTGAATAGCCGCCTGGGCGCGATCTAGTGATATTGGGAGCCCATAGGGCACATCGAATGGTATTTCGTCTGGGACAACATCAAGGGGATTCGAGAATCTTGTGTCAATGGCGGTTTCTGTTTTGCTTGACATACATTTTCCTCCGAAGGGTTGGTAAGTCCGAGATGCAGAATTGAATCCATATCACCCGGCTATCCAATCAGAAGGACGCGGAAGCAACAATTAGACGATGGTATCGGCGATACTTTCGTATCGGCCATGCAATCGCGAGTTCATTTCACAGCGCGATCCATTCCAAAAGTCGATCCCTACCAAAAGTAGGGACAATAGGGGCCGTCATCGTTAAGGACGTAGTTGGTCACAACGAAGGACTGGGAGTCGACTTGCGGGCCGTTAACACTGAACTGAATTGTCCAACCATACTTTGGTATTGATCGATACGTTCGTCCAATAGATTCGTCGTCGCGCCTCTGGCTTAATCAAGTTGCAGTGAGTCGGAGGAATCATGAGCACCGCAACTATCCCCACTTCATTCCAGCGCGAACCGGAACTCCTCGGGCAAACCGTTGTCGTAATTGGGGGCAGAGGCGGCATCGGTCTCGAATCGGCGCGACGAGCACGCGCGGAAGGTGCGAAGATAATTCTCACCGGCCGGAATGCGGAGCGCCTTCAATGGGCCGCGAGCGAGTTCGAAGCGTTGGGTACCACGGCCTTCGATGCCACGGATACTGCATCCCTTGAGCGGTTCTTCCGTGACCTGCAGGCCACGATCGACCACGTGATGGTGACGGCCGGCGGGCCGCACTACGGGCGCCTTCTCGACATGGACATCGAGCAGGCACGGCGCGCCTTCCACGAGCACCCCTTGCTGATGCTCCAGGTCGCGCGCAACGCCGCGCACAAGGTAAGACCGGGATCGGGATGCACGATGGTGTTCATGGGCGGGACGGGCGGCCGGCGCCCCGGTATCGGGCTTGGGATCGTGTCGGCCGTCACTGCGGCGCTCCCCGCCCTGACCGCGAGTCTGGCGCTTGAGCTCGCGCCCATTCGCGTCAATCTCATCGCCGCCGCTGCGTCGACACATCGTTGTCGGCGTCCTTACTCGGTGATGAACTCGAAAACCCGGCGTAATCAGCTTCGCGCCACGCTTCCCATCCGGCGCGTCGTCGGAACGGCGGACGTGGCCGCGCTCGCTGTACACATCATGGCGAACACAGCCCTTACGGGCGCAACTTACGACGTCGACGGCGGACAGCAGTTCGTTCCCGCTTAGCTAAGAAGAGAACATTCGTATTCAACAAATCTAACTTTCGATTTAGGTGAATGTATAGGAGGAAAAATGACAAACCTGACACAGGAAATCCTAAATAACGAAACGGCCAGCGGCACGAGTGCCGTTAAAGTAGACTTCAAGTTCGAAATAGTCGTCATCCCGGTCTCGGATGTTGACCGCGCGAAGGAGTTCTACGCGAGGATGGGGTGGCGCTTCGACATCGACTCCGGCAGCAGTAAAGACCATCGCCTGGTCCAGTTCACGCCGCCCGGCTCCGGGAGTTCGATCATCTTCGGTAAGAACGTTACCGACGCAGCGCCCGGCTCCGCACAGGGCCTTTATTTGATCGTCTCCGACATCGAAGCCGCCCGCAAAGACCTTCTGGGTCGCGGCGTGAAGATCAGCGAGGCGTTCCACGGCGACAGTGGCGTGTACGACGGTCCGGATGAACCCTACCTGTTTGGGCGGTGCCGGGTCAGAGGTCCGGACCCTGCTCATCGCAGCTATGGCTCGTTCGCCTCGTTCCAGGATCCGGACGGCAACCGCTGGCTACTCCAGGAGGTCACGACGCGGCTGCCCGGTCACATGGATCCCACAACGACGAACTTCGTCTCGGTCAACGATCTGGCTGGCGCGCTGCGGCGTGCGACGGCCGCGCACGGTCAACATGAGGAGCGTATCGGACAAGCTGACAAAAACTGGCCGGACTGGTACGCCGACTACATGGTGCGGGAACAGCACGGTAAAGAGTTGCCGGAGTGAAGCACGGCGACGCAATCGGGCAGGCCCGTTTTTGGCTGCGCAGTTGGAGCCGTGAGTGGAAGGTCGCTATTGTTCTGCGTCAGCGAACAACGTTATCGAGACAAGAGGGACCCAGATCTCCTCGGAATGCGCGGGGACCGAATCGAATCAGTCCAAGTTGGATTTTCGATTTATCCGCCAGGCATCGCCACTCAAGGAAGGCGAACGCCACGGCCTTTCGGCAGTGGCGTTCAGGGTTGCGGGGGGATTTGAACCGCCAACCTTTGGGTTATGCGATCTGACTCACCTTTCGATGAGAGTCGGACTGTCCCTTCATCTCTAGGGATGCTCGCCATCCAGTCTCTACACCTTCCCCCACCATTCTGGGGGCTTGGTTCGGTATTGCCCTATCGCTCACGCGACGTAGGTTCCACCGACTTTGATGAGTGATCTTCCGGTGCATTGCTGCGCCGGACGCCCAATTGCAAAAGCTCCATAATAAGGATGCCTAGGAGGCTCCAGGGAATCCTTTGGAGAATTAGGTTAAGAGCCCAGAGGGAATTGGAATTTCAACAACTTTGAGCTGCTTACGCAAGAACTTCTTGCGAACCAGAACCTTGTTACGCTCGCCTTCTCATGAAAGGCGATTTAACTGGCGGTTGGGTAGTGTACCCAAACATTGCCGACTCTCGTTCCAAGTTCTGCACGAACCGGGCTTCTGAATTCCTGGCGCCTGAGGTGGAATAGACTCATTCCCGTCATCTTCGTCGCGCAAAATCAGAAGGAGGGGAGCATGAACACGCCGCACAGGTATCAATACGGAAGTCTGACCAGGAGAAAACGAATTCGGACGGAAGATGTCTGGCAGTTTCGTTACTACGAAACTATTCCAGAGGGGCGGCGGCGCCGGAGATCAAAGATCATCGGTGCGCTGAGCGAATATCCAACACAGGCGGATGCACTTCGAATTCTCGAACGATTTCGACTGCGGCTAAATCTTCAAAACCGACTTGGCCTGCCGATGACACTCGATGCTCTTGCGGATGACTACGTCGAGAAGGAACTGCCATTGCTACGCTATGGAACCCAGCAAGCGCACCTCTCCAGCTTGAATCGGTGGATACGACCGCGTTGGGGTGGATGCCTTGTCTACGAAATCAAGCCGATGGAGGTTGAGCAGTGGCTTCGATCACTCCCGTTGGCGGAAAAGTCAAAGGTAAACCTGCGGAGCCTTTTGCATCTTGTGTTCCAGCATGGACGGCGGTGGGAGATAAGCGACGTCAACCCCATTGATCTCGTACGGCAGCGCGGAGGGCGCCGATCGATCCCGCGAGTGCTGAGCGTGCATGACATGCGCTTGGTCCTCGGAGAACTTACTGAGCCTTACCACACTATGGTTCTGATTGCGGCCTGTCTCGGTCTTCGGGCAAGCGAAATCATCGGCTTGCAATGGGGCGATTTTAATTGGGAGGACCTCACTCTGCTGGTGAGGCGAAGTGTTGTCCACGGCCGAGTCGGCGATACGAAGACGGAAGCCTCGCGGTTTCCTCTTCCCGTTGATCCGAGTCTGGCCGATGCCCTCAGGGCACACTGGCAGCGGAGCCGGCACCGAGAACCCTGCGACTGGGTATTTGCGAACCGCAAGGGAAAGCCACGCTGGCAGGAGAGCATTCTCCGACGGCACATCAAACCCGCCGCCGTGCGTGCCGGCGTCGGCAAGATTGGCTGGCACACCTTTCGGCATTCCTACTCGAGCCTGCTGCATCGAGTGGGGGCCGACATCAAAGTCCAACAAGAACTGCTCCGGCATTCCACCATCCAAAGCACGATGAATGTCTATACGCAAGCCATGTCGGAGGGCAAGCGTGCCGCCAACAGTGTGGTAGTTCGGAGCGTATTGCCCCATGAGACTTGTGGTGCGTCAGTGGTGCCTAATGGGAGCCAATGGGTACCGAGAAGTTTGTCCGTTCCGAGACATAGGTAACAGAACGTTCCGGAGACATGGGTTACACTTTTCGGCCCGAAGGGGGCGGAGAGGCAATGCCATGGAAGGAGAGTTCTGTGATGGACGAACGAATGCGGTTTGTGATCCGGCTCAAGGACGGCGAGACGATGGCTGCGCTGTGCCGGGAGTTCGGCATCTCGCGCAAGACCGGCTACAAGATCTTTGAGCGGTACGAGCAATGCGGATTGGATGGGTTAAGTGATCGAGTGCGCCGGCCCTTTCGCTACGCCAATCAGCTACCCGAGCAAGTGGAGGCGGCTATCGTGAGCGCCAAGCGGGAGAAACCTCACTGGGGCGCACGTAAGATCCGGGAGCGCCTCCTGCGGCGCCTGCCGCATGCCATCAAGACTCCCGCCGCCTCTACCATTCACGCCGTGCTGGATCGCCATGGCCTGGTCAAGCCCATGGGGCGGCGCCGCAGTC
>DATNKA010000734.1:0-5037 GCA_035603655.1 Candidatus Acidiferrales bacterium
CGCGTCTTCGCTCAGCCGCACCTGTTCGAGGCGCATTTGCTCGATTTGCTGCTTCAGTTGACGGTTTTCCGCACGCACTCCGCGCAGAAAAAAATAGTTGTGCCACAGGTTACTGCTGCCATTTTGCGCCCAGATCAGGACGCGCTCGAAAGGCGTGATTGTATCCACCGCCCAAATGCGGATGAGCCGGGTGTTCTCCGCATCCGCTCCGCGCTTGACCTGTACCGCGAGTCCCAGCACCTGCAGAAATAACACTCCCACCAGAATGGTCAGATTGCGGTAACGGCCGAGTACGGATTCCATAACGTCAGTTGCGAGTACCCGGTACTTAGTACCTGGCACCTAGTACTGAAATAACTTCTTGGCGAGAGCCATGACACTCGCTTTCAACTCTCGATCGCCGTCGCACTATGTCTCGGTACCGGGACCTCGGTACTCGAAACTGAAATCCGTTACTCGATCGATATCTTTCTAAGCAGCTTGAAGTCACTGAGCATCTTGCCCGTACCCAGCACCACGCTGCACAGCGGATCATCGGCAATCGAGACCGGCAACCCAGTTTCCTCGCGAATGCGCTTGTCCAGATTCTTCAACAACGCCCCTCCGCCGGTAAGCACAATGCCGCGGTCGCTGATATCGGCAGACAACTCCGGCGGCGTCCGCTCCAAGGCTACACGAATCGCATTCATGATGGTTGATACACACTCGCTGAGCGCCTCACGAATCTCGCCATCGTCCACCGTGATCGTCTTTGGTACTCCCTCGATCTGGTTTCGTCCCTTGATCTCCATCGTCATCGGCTTGTCGAGCTGATGAGCCGACCCAATCTCCATCTTGATTTGCTCGCCGGTGCGCTCGCCAATCAGCAAATTATATTTCCGTTTCAGATAATTCATGATGGCTTCGTCCATCTGGTTCCCGGCCATCCTTACCGAACGCGAGTAGACGATGCCGCTCAAGGAAATTACAGCGATATCTGTGGTGCCCCCGCCAATATCCACCACCATGTTCCCGCTCGGCTCGGTAATCGGCAGTCCCGCCCCAATCGCTGCCACCATGGCCTGCTCCACCAGATGTACTTCACTGGCCTTGGCGCGATAGGCCGAGTCCATGACGGCGCGCTTTTCCACCTGAGTGATTTCCGAAGGAACTCCAATCACAATCCGCGGATGCACCAGCATTTTCCGGTTGTGCGCCTTTTGAATAAAATAGTTCAACATCTTCTCGGTGACTTTGAAGTCGGCGATCACGCCATCTTTCATAGGCTTGATGGCGACGATGTTGCCGGGCGTGCGGCCCAGCATCTCTTTCGCCTCTTTGCCCACGGCTTCGACTTCGCCGGTATTTTTGTTGATGGCGACAATCGAGGGCTCGTTCACCACAATGCCCTTGCCGCGTGCATACACCAACGTGTTGGCCGTCCCCAGATCGATCGCCAGATCGCTCGAGAACAGGCTGAATAAGGACCTCAGGTTGTGGGAACGCGATGAATGAAAGCCGTTGCTTGACATGAGGAAATCTTCTCTCGCTTTGCCTATTCGAACCGTTCGATTTTCCGGGCGAACCCGGATTACTGCTTACTGAATGATGATTTTCTTTTGCTGCGTGTTCACTCCGCCCTGGGACGTCTGCGCCGTAACTGTGATCACAGCTTCGCCCGTGGCCAGCGGCGGCGTAAAATAATGGAACGTGCCTTCCGTAGTAATTATCGGCACTTCTCGCCCGTTCACCATTACCCGGGCGCCAATTTGGGTCTTTCCGGCTACTTCAATCACATGCCCGTGCTGAATAAATGGATCCAGTTCGAGCTCAATCGCTTCCGTCTGTTTTCCCTTGGGAATAATCGTGAAGCGATTTTTCTCGCTCTCTACCGACTCTTTTCCTGACGCTTCGTACGACTGTACCACCCAGTAGTACGCACCTTCGCCCAGGCTCGTAACGGTAACGTCCGCTGTGTTCACTCTCTTATCTACCAGTGTAGAAGAAAAGTAAGGGTTTCTCGATATACGAAGCCGGTACCCCACCGCATTCGCCATCGCCGTCCAGGAAAATTCCACATCCTTCGTAGTCTCACCCGACGTAAAGATCGGCGCCATGTTCGCAGGAGAAATCGGCGTCGGTGGGCCCGTACCTTTCGCCTTTTCCATATGTGGCGCGGCCGCCTGGAAACTGACTTTTTCCCAGTTCGCCAACTGTACCGTCTCCCCTTTGCGCGTCACTTCGCCAGCGCCCTTCTTCATCAGGATCTCGTGCTGATCCAGTTTGGGATCGTTGTGCACCTGCGCCGTCGATTCCGGACCCAATGATGCCGTCGCTCCATCCACGATCACTTGCGACTTCGATCCTTGCGAGTAAGTTGCGGTTGAAAGATCCACCGTACCCGTACTCACCGCCACGGCCACATTCGTCTGCTGCTGATCGTTCGCCGAATTTTCTTCAATCACGATCAGCGAATCCTGTTTCACGGTATAGCTGGTGCCGTCGTTGAACACCACCTTCGCCATGCCTTCTGATCCGGTCTGCACCACATCACCTTTATCTAAAGGAACGTTGTAGTCCGCCGCCAGCCAGCTACCGCTGCTGCCCTTTTTTACCCGCACCGTGCCGTCGAGCGCGGTAAAGTGAGCCTGCTGCGCCGTGGAAGTGCCACTGCCCGTTGGCGGCGTCATCCCCGCCACTCGCTCTAAAATCTTATTGGCCATGCCGTCAGCCGCCTTGATGCTGTTCTCGGTAAATTGCGGAAACGTGAACCGCACTCCGAGCAGCAACACGACTGCCCCGGCTAGAACCATCAAGGCCACACTGCGGTAGGTGACCGTGGTCCATGCGACGTGGAGGCCCGGTTTGCGAGTAGGCGAAGACACGTTGAGGAAAAACCTTACTCAAACTTTTTGAATATGCGGTAAGTCAAACGTTACCACAAGCCCGTCAGCGCCAAGAATAGGCAATCAATAGGGAACGTTACCTTCGTGCACGACCGCATTCGCATGAGAATGTAAAGAGAGAATGTGGGGATCGCCGCCCTCGGCTGTCCGCCGGGCAAAAGCGCGGCATCCTTCTTCACGATGCCAGGGCAGTGTCCGTCCGCGATCTCATCACCGCAGCCTGTTCCCGAGATCTATTCTTGCGATCTGGCGGGCTCTATTCTGATCGCAGCGCACAGCGAGCAGGTGAAGACGCCTCGAAATGAGGTGAGCACCGCCCGCAGCGACAAAGCTTTCACTCCACACGCTCGGGCAGGACCACGATCACACCAGCAACACCGTCGAGGTGTCCTCTCAAGGGGCCGCCATCCAGCTAAGCTTCGTGGACGGCGACCAAGGCTCGGCCAACCCTAACCGACAGGTTGTTCGCTACTAAGGACTCGGGAAGCACTTGGGTGGACATTACTCCCGGACTGTCGCAGCGACTCATCTAGTATCCTAGTCCTCCGGTGGCGAGCACGACATAAGTCTCGGTCGAGTCTCATTCGACCCCCACAAAGCGTTACTCGGCTCGCCCTGGTGATCATCTGGCGCTCGAAAAACAAATCGGTGTCTTCATCTGCCGCGGAGCAAAATTCGGCATCCTAACCCAGCTCTGGCCAGCACTAAAACGCTGGCGCTAAATGGATTCTGTAGAGACACGCCCCTGCGGTCCGCCGCGCGACACCCGGCTTGTAGTCGTAGGAACCCCAATTGGCAGAAGAACTAACAGAACACCAGGCGCGAGTCTTGTTGAAATCCGAGGATATGCCCCCTCCATGGCTTGACATCGTAAGACACCTTCATCAACAATTTATCTGCACTTCAAAAGCAGTTTTAGAATCACTGGACTAATTCATTTCACCCGTCCAAAACTTCCTCGACGAGGTTCTTTCATGATGTTCGCGGTACGCCTGACTATCTTTCTCTGTCTCCCGCTCGTTCTCGCTGCCGTGCTCTCCGCTCAGAAAGTCACCGTTTCTCAGCCCACCATCTGGGCCGGCAAACCGGACATTGCCGCCTTCGAAAAAATAGAGACCGACCGCCTCGCCGCCGGCCAGCGTTCCATCGACACGCTGCTCTCCGCCAAAGGACCGCGCACGATTGAAAACACCCTCGTCCCCTTCGATGAGGCCGTCCACCAAAATAACTCCGCTGGCTATTTCGCCGAACTTATGGAGCAAGTGCATCCCGACGCCACATTCCGTGACCGCGCCACCCTGATGCTTACCAAAGCCAGCGCCGCCCAGACTGCCATTGCCCTCAATCACGACGTCTACAACGCTCTCAGCGCGCTCGATCTCTCCAAAGCCGATGCCGCCACCCGTTTCTACGTCCAGCGCCAACTGCTCGAATTCCGTCTCGCTGGCGTGGACAAAGACGACGCCACCCGCGCGCGCCTCAAGAAATTAAACGACCAGGCCACCGAGCAACAGTCCATGTTCGATCGGAATATTTCCGATGGGAAGAACACAGTCGAAGCCGATCCCGCTGAACTCGACGGCCTGCCTCAGGATTACATCGACCGCCACAAGCCTGGCGCCGATGGCAAAGTTCACCTCACCACCGATTATCCCGACGCCCTCCCGGTCTTCACTTTCGCCAAGAGCGATTCCCTGCGCCGCCGCATGTCTCTCGCCTTCAACACTCGCGCCTACCCCAAAAATCAGGAGGTCCTGACCAACCTGATGAAGACGCGGTACGAAATCGCAACGCTTCTCGGCTATTCATCCTGGGCGGATTACAACGCGGCCGATAAGATGATCGCTAAAGGCCACAACATCGCCGAGTTCATCAACCAGGTCAACGACGCCTCCCGCGACTTGTCTCGACGCGAATTCGAAATGCTGCTCGCCGAAAAGCAAAAGACCGACCCCGGTGCCAAGGAAATTTGGGACTATGAACGCAACTATCTCTCCGAATTAGTCCGTCGCAGCAAGTATGACTTCGACTCGCAAGCCGTCCGTCCGTACTTCCCCTTCATGGAGGTGAAGCAGGGAATCCTCGACACCGCCGCCGACCTCTTCCACGTCAGCTTCCAGCACGAACAAAATATTCCCTCGTGGGATCCCGC
>DATNKA010000735.1:0-5807 GCA_035603655.1 Candidatus Acidiferrales bacterium
ACCCGCGTACCGTCGTCGAGGCGCCCAACTCCATCCGTGCCGCACACGACCGGCAGGTTGCGGTACGCTGCATAGTGCGAGCCGCTAGCCATTTGCTTATCGATGGGTTTGAGCGCGGCGGCCCGAACGTGCACGATCACCTCGTTTTCTTCCGCAACGGGTTCGGGAAACTGCTCGAAGTGAGGTCGTTGATTGAGAGTGTGCAGCACGGCAGCGTTCATACTTGCGTCCTTTCCGGATGACTGGATTTATTTCTCGATGAGCGCATCCTTTGAACAGTGTGCTTGGTTCCCTTTCTTGCCTTTCGCTCATCTGCCCCGTACTCTAGCTACATTCGTCTTGGCCTGCTAACGAGAAAGTGGCGATTTTTATCGGGAAAGGGTCGATTTCGCAAATTTCATGTTCTCAGTCCCCAAGAATGTGGAGGAACTGCGTCGCCTCGTCGAGAGCGACGTACCAGTACTCGCCTTTGCGTTCAAGAGGCGCGCGGCTGAGGATTGGGCTCCCGAGCACAGTCACGCGCGGGGACAGTTCTTCGCGTTGACTCGGGGACTGATGATTGTAGAAGCGGGCAATGAACGATGGATGTTTCCCTCGCAACGTTGTGCCTGGATTCCCCCCGATTGCATGCACAAGGGACGTTCGGTGGGAGGCGTTGCCGGCTCCATGGTTTTCCTGTCACCGGAGATGTGCCGTGGCCTGCCCAAGAAGCCGTGCCTGTTTAGCTCATCAGGGTTATTGTTTTCCATCGTTGATCGTGTTCTCGCGTGGAATCTCCGGCAACCACTCGACGCAGCACGGAAGCGCCTCATCACAGTTCTTCGCGATGAGATTGCGCAGCCTGAACAACAGCCTTTGCGTTTGCCCCTGCCCAGGGACGAGAGGCTGGCCAGAGTTGCTCGTGTACTGCTGGATGATGTCGCCGACGACCGCGGTCTGGACGACTGGGCGCATTTTGCTGGTATGTCCCGCCGCCCTTTCATGCGTGCGTTCTCCGCTCAGGTGGGTATGTCGTTTGGCCGTTGGCGGCAGCAGGCACGGCTGTTCGCTGCGCTTGAAATGCTTGTGCAGGGCGAGTCTGTAACGGAGGCAGCTGTTGCAGTTGGTTACCACAGCGTGAGCGCCTTTATTGAAATGTTCCGGAAGATGCTGGGAACCACGCCACAGATGTATTTTCGAAGTAAGCCAGAAAGAGTGCCTAAGTAGTATTTGGGAATCACTACCCTGATAAACCGGCGCACGCCCTTGAGCTTCAGCTTCTCGTCCCTCCTAAAAGTAAGCAATTGTCTCAAATGAATGTGGCGAGAGTTTAGTGCCAACCGAGGGCTGGGGCGATCGAAGTCAGAATTGCCTCCATGACGTGCGCATTGTAGGCAACGCCCAGTTGATTTGGAATGGTCAGCAATAGCGTGTCGGCCTCCGCGATCGCTTCGTCTTTCCTAAGCTGCTCGATGAGAATCTTTGGCTCAGCAGCATAGCTGCGGCCGAAGATCGCCCGTGCGTTTTCGTCAAGGAATCCGATTTTGTCTTCTTCTTCCTGAGAGCCTCGTCCGAAATAGCCACGATCACGGTCATCCAGCAGCGGAAAAATACTGCGGCTGACGGAAGTGCGCGGAGTACGCTTGTGACCAGCTTCCTTCCAGGCTGCGCGAAAGGTGCGAATCTGAGCGGCCTGTTGGATGTGGAGCGGCTCGCCGGTCTCGTCGAATTTGAGTGTTGAGCTCTGCAGGTTCATTCCTAGCTTCGCGGCCCAGGTTGCTGTTGCGTTCGAAGCAGACCCCCACCAGATTCGATCATGCAATCCTGCAGAGTGCGGCTCAAGACGTAGCAGTCCCGGAGGATTGGGAAACATTGGACGTGGATTAGGCTTAGCGAAGCCCTTGCCACGCAGCAACTCAAGAAATTCTTCGGCGTGCCGGCGGCCCAGAGCTGCATCGTCCTCGCCTTTATTCGGACTGTAGCCGAAATAGCGCCAGCCATCGATGACCTGCTCGGGGGAACCGCGGCTGATTCCCAACTGCAGGCGCCCGCCAGCAATGAGGTCCGCAGCACCAGCATCCTCCGCCATGTAATGAGGATTCTCATACCGCATGTCGATCACGGCGGTGCCGATTTCAATCTTTCGCGTTTTTGCACCAACCGCCGCGAGCAGTGGAAACGGTGATGCCAGTTGCTGCGCGAAGTGATGAACACGGAAGTAGGCTCCGTCCATTCCCAGTCGCTCGGCCTCCATGGCGAGGTCAATGGATTGCAGAAGCACATCAGCGGCGGACCGTGCTTGCGATTGCGGTGAAGGTGTCCAGTGACCGAATGAGAGAAAGCCAATTTTCTTCATGCATTATCAGTCTCCCATATCGACGGTATGGTTGTGCAACGCTTCAATCCAGAAACGGTACAGAAATCCGAAAAACGCCATCTGTTGCTGTGGTTGTGATGGGGAGTGAGAATTGTGCGGTCGCCTTCTGCGAGCAAGTCGTGGGGGATGTCGTCGGGAACATCTAGAATCTGTTTCAGCACTGTGCCTGCTGCGGCAGAATAACGGCGATCCGAAGGTCGTCCAAGGGCTGCTGCGCCACAACTCCATCAAAGCGACGATGGACATCTGCGATGAAGCGATGTCGGACGAGAAGCAGATGGTGCACAGAAAGGTGCTCGGCTTGGTCACTCGCAAACAGGATCGTACCGCGTCGGGAACTGGGGTTCCTGCAAGTACTTGATTTTGTTGCCGTCCCCGACGGGATTTGAACCCGTGTACCGCCGTGAAAGCGGGATGGCTAAACGTAACTCTAACAAACAACAGGAACACGACGCACTGGATGGCGTTCTAGGAATAGCAAGAAACACCTTATTGTGTCCCCGATGTGTCCCCCATTAAACCGGGGTCTCCGGCCCATCGTCACCATGCAGGCGGCCGATTCACCAGGTACCCCAGATCCGTCGGTCCGGCCTTGACAACTTGACCTGTATATATGTTGTTAATAAAATGTATATATCATTAAACGGAAGGTGGAACCTATGGCGGTAGCCATCACATCGATAAGACTAGACAAGCGCCTGGCGGACGAAGCAGCCGAAGTGTTAGGCGTGAAATCGCGAACCGAGGCGGTACACGCAGCGCTGCGCGAAATCGTTGCCCTGAAGCGCTTCAAGAGGCTGATGTCGAAATACGGCGGGAAGCTCGAATTCTCGGGACATGATGAGTAATTTTGTTGTCTTCGACACCTCGATCTTCATCGACCATCTCCGTACCGGCCGTCACCAGCAGCGAATCGCAGCAACAACAGGTTTGGTGCGAAACTCAGCCGTGGTGCTGGCAGAGCTGAGCCGGGGATCGACCAAGCCGGCCGAGCGACAGTTTGTCGAACGCCTTGCTCGCAACCATCCCATCTTGACACCAACCGAAAACAATTGGCTTGAATCAGGGCGCCTGCTTAGCAAAATTCATGTCGATAAAGGCTTTGGTCCAGAGAAGCTTCGCGATTTGCACTTTGACCTGTTGATCGCACTGACTGCCAGGTCCGTAGGAGCCCGCCTAGTTACCTCAAATCGAGTGGATTTCGAATTGATCGCGAGCTATCACAAACTACAACTGGAGATCTGGTGAGCTAGACATCGCAGCTGGCTCCAGAAGCGCAGCGGCTTCTTGAACGAAGAAAGGGACCGTTGGTTCATCGGTTAATTTCCCGTTCAAGCGCTTTCAGGGCTTCCATGATCCAGTCGAATTTGGGCGCATCCCCGAATATCATGGCACCCATGTTTCGGTAGTCCCGTTCCAATGCCGCAACGCGGGTCTCGACCGGCACAAGGCGGAGACTTCCGGGACCTGCGAGATCGTAGCGAGCCCAACCGGAAGGATAGAACGTCTCCTTATGTCTCACAACTTGCGCTAGCAGATCCCGGTCAGCCAGAGCGTCCGCTCGTATCTGCCCCTGGGCGAGCATGGCAACATCACAATAATGACGCGAATATATCGGTCGGGGATTGGTTTCTCCGACGGGCGGTAGTATTCGAGTGAAGAATCGTTGCCTTCTCCCAAAAGCTCCGCTTCGCGAGCACTGCGAGCACCGCACGTCTCCATCGGCAACAACATTCGGGAATTCTTCAGCAGCGAATGAACGGATCGTAAAACGATCACGCGGCACAAATTCCGCATGCGTTCCCAACTCGAGCACGACCTGGGGAGTAATGGGGAAGACGTCAAAGTTGTACAGGAGCTATTGAGGCTCTCGACGGCCAAGATGACCCTGGACACGTACACGCAGGCTCTCAGTCCGCAAAAGCGCGCGGCGCAGAGCAAAGTGGTCGGCATGATCAGGCCAAAACCAAGTTGTACCGTCGTTGTACCGCGAGTTTCTGAGGAAATTCCGGCAACTCATTGATTAGACTTGGCGTCCCCGACGGGATTTGAACCCGTGTTACCGCCGTGAAAGGGCGAAAGATGCCTTTTTTTGAAGACTGGCGAAAACCTGCGAATTCCTATCCAATGATTTTGTTATCAGCAGTATAGAGTTTTCGAACAGAGGTGTATACTGGCGGCCTCCAGCGGGCAGCACTGGAGTAAACTGGAGTAACAACTGGAGTAAAGTTATCGCCGTTTCCACCGTTTCAACTGCCAATTTGCAGTCTCCTGCGCGAAGGCAGAAGCTCGCCTCGCGCCATGCTCCACACTGGGCATCGCTCGGAGAGCGCGGCAAGCGCATCGGCTACCGCAGGTCCAGCGATGCCGAACCGGGTATGTGGCTCGCCAGACTCTACGCCGAAGGCCGTTGGATTCAGAGCCGTCTCGGTTTCGCGGACGATTGCGAGGCCAGCGACGGCATCCGCGTCTTCACTCTCCTTCAAGCGAAGGAAAAAGCGTTGGGCTGGTTCCCAGTTGCTCGCGGCGAAGCCACCGGGGACACGCGCCACAGCGGCAAGTACAACGTTGGCGATGCGCTTGTCGATTACTTCAAGGATTGCCGTACTCGCATGAAGGCGGGCAATGTTTACCGACAGGAGTGCGCCGCCCGCGCTCACATTTCGCCGTCGTTGGGCGGCGTCGCCATTGACCGTTTGACCATCGGGCGATTGCAGAAATGGATGGGAGACCTCGCGGGGGCCCCCGCCAGAAAACGCGCTCGCAAGGGAACCGAAACCCGATACCGACAAGCCGCCGAGAGTGAAGACGAGCACCGCGCCCGGCGCGATACGGTGAACCGCATCCTAAGTGTCCTCAAGGCCGCACTCAATTTTGCAGTGGAAAAACGCAGAGTCCTCCCGGTCTATGCGCCTGTTTGGCGCGAGGTGAAACCATTCAAGCATTCAGCAAAAGCTCGCACTCTGTTTCTGAGTCCCAAACAGCAGCGAACTTTCGTCGAGGCATGTGAAGACAATTTCTCGGAACTGGCCCGGGCGGGGCTATATTCCGGGGCGCGATACGGAGAACTGCGGAACGTCTGCGTTCGGAATTTTGATACGGCCCAAGGCAAACTCTACATTCCACCGCACATCGCTAAGAACAAAAAGGCTCGGCACATTGTCCTAGACTCGGAGGCGCGGCAATTCTTTTTCGACCGCGTCGCCAATCGCCCGCCGGATGAACCCATTTTCCTCAAAGACCAGCGAAAGGGTTCTGCGCACACAAAGCACAACGGAAGCTCGTCTAATGGCCCGCGAGTACATGCCCTCCAATGGGGCCAGAGCGAACAAGCTCGCCCCATGCGCGAAGCGTGCCTCCGCGCCGAATTGGAGCCGTTTCCCTTTTACACGCTGCGGCACAGTTGCGCCGCGCGTTGGCTGACAGCTGGGGCGTCTATGAAGGAAGTCGC